>NZ_JBBNLM010000049.1:0-957 GCF_040092475.1 Collinsella sp. CLA-ER-H10 | reverse complement strand
CGATGATGAAGGTCATGCTGGCCATCCCCTGCATCGAGCTGGTCCTGGCCATCGTCGCGACGCTGGTGCCGTTCTCCGCCGCCGAAATCGGCGACAAGGTCCCGATGATCGTCATCTTCATCGTGCTCGTGCTCATCGGCGAGGTCGTCCGCGTCGTCAGCGCCAGGGGCCGCAAGGAAGAGTACAAGGGCCTCACCCCCGAGCTGGCTGCCCAGCGTCTCGCTGAGGAGGCCGCCGAGGCCGAGGAGAACTAGAGCACCCGGTTCTGGGACTCCGATCCTCCTCGCGTACCAACGTGCGCTTCGTCGGGCTTGTCGCTCCCGACTCCGGGCACTCCGGCCTCTTCGGAGGCGTGCCCAAGCGACAGGTTTGCTAACCATTCCCTGGGGTGGGTGTGAGCTATTGCTCCGGTAACCACCGCCCACCCCAATCTCTCTCCCGTATCCTTCGTGCGTTTTGTCTCCGCGCACCGGGTTACGTCGTCGCTTGCCGGTGCGACTCCGTGAAAACCGGCGCCGGGCGCCCCGACCTTTGCCGGGGAACGGGCGCCTACCATCTCTTGGTTTTAGGCTGCGGGTAACCCGCCCGCGGCAAACGATCGTTCGATTTGGAGGAAATCTTATGCGTACGATCACCGAGTCCGAGTCCACCCCCAGGGCCGACGGCTTCTTCATGCCCGCCGAGTTCGCCCCGCAGGACCGCGTGTGGATGGGCTGGCCCCACCGCACCGACACCTGGGCCCACGGCGCCAAGCCCGCCCAGAAGCAGTATGCCGCCATCGCCCGCGCCATCTCCGAGTTCACCCCGGTCTACATGTGCGCCAACCAGGCCGACTACGCCAACTGCAAGGCCGCCTTCGAGAACGACGAGAACGTCACCGTCATCGAGATGACCACCGACGACGCCTGGTTCCGCGACACCGCCGCCACCTACGTCATCGACGGCAAGGGCGAGAAG
>NZ_JBBNLM010000048.1:0-1027 GCF_040092475.1 Collinsella sp. CLA-ER-H10 | reverse complement strand
AATCTATGTGGCCAATGTGATACCGTTGAACCCGCATATCGATACCGCTCAGCCATTCGCCTCGCCCCCGTCGCACGTATCTTCATCCGGTCTGTTACTTTTAATCTAACAATTCTTTGAGGAACGTAGGTGCTTCTAAATGTACTGTCGACTTCTTCTCAAACTAATCCTAAGAGACAAGGCCGTATGGATTTGTACGCTCGTTCTCGCTGCAGCCTTTTCCGTCCCCATTGCGTTCAATTCACCCATCTACGGGCCCTTCTTTATGAAACAGGGCATGCAGGGCTTTGTCGACGCATTCAATACGCGCGCGCCCCAGGCCAGCGGCACAGACCTATCTCCAGAGCAGCAAAATGACGCGGAGCTTGCGAGATACGCGAACGCCGCCCTTGTCGCTCAAACCGACGCCGCCTTTCTCGATTCTGCCGAGAGCTACTACGCGCTCATGGGCGAAGGCTTCCAATCCGGGTCCATCGTGGGAGACCGAGAGACCAATGACGCAGCGCTCGCATATTGCCGTGCCCTGAGCAGCTCCGGCATCACGGATATCCCGGCCTCCGCAAACGACCTGCCATTCCTTTCCTTCCTGCCTTACGCCATTGCCACGGCGCCGTCTTTCCTTCCCTTCATCCCCTTCCTTCTCTCGTCGATACTCGTGCTCGGCGCCACAAGGCCCGGGACCCTGGCGGCAAAGGCGCCCGTGCCCAAATTCCGGCGCCTTATCCAGATCGTGTTTTCGATAATCGCCGCGGGGACCGCGATGCTCCTCGCCGGCCTCGCACCCGGGGGCATTTACGCCTTGGCCCTAAACGGCTTCGGGCAAATTGGGTACCCGATCTCCTTCTTCCATGACGGCGCGCTTACCACCACGACCGCGGGAAACGTCTTCACAGCCCTGCTTCTCGCGCTTCTTGCGGGCGGAACCTTGATATCCGTTTGCTCCGCCGTCCTATCGACCGCAACGAGGCGCGTCCTCGCGGGCCCCCTTACCTCCGCGCTGCTTGTCGCGGCCCCGGCATTCCCGTTA
>NZ_JBBNLM010000047.1:0-1188 GCF_040092475.1 Collinsella sp. CLA-ER-H10 | reverse complement strand
AGCACGATGAAGATGACGATCATCGGGACCTTGTCGCCGATTTCGGCGGCGGAGAACGGCACCAGCGTCGCGACGATGGCCAGGACCAGCTCGATGCAGGGGATGGCCAGCATGACCTTCATCATCGCGCCCTTGAACGGGAACGTGAAGATGCGCTCGCGGTTCGGGTCGTTCTTGCGAAGGTTGAGGAACGCCGGGAACATCGGGATGTAGGTGAGCAGCAGGAAGAGGACGGAGGTGCCGAAGAGCATCCAGAAGACGCCGTTGGAGATGGCGTCGATGGGAACGAGCTGCAGGCACAGCACCAGGGAGGCGACGACGGCGTTGACCAGGTTGGCGCCGTTGGGCATGTCGTCATCCGAGATCATCGAGGCGAAGACCTTGGGCATGTTGCCGTGCTCGGCGGCGTAGCGGGCGACGGAGTTGACGCCGAAGGACCAGGCGGCCATGTTGGCGAACAGGGTGATCAGGAAGGCGATGCAGATGACCTTGAAGAGCATGGAGTCGCCCACCATGGTCTGGACAGCGTAGATCATGCCGTAGTCGGGATCGATGGAATCGGCCGGCACAGCAGCGCCGATGCCAAAACCAGCGAACAGGTAGATCACGGCGATAGACAGGCCGCCAACGATGATAGCCTTGGGGATATCGCGAGCGGGATCGGCCATATCGTCGGTCATGGTGCAGATGACCTCGAAGCCCATGAAGTTAAAGATGATGATCGACAGGTAGCCGAGCGCGTTGGTGTTGGTGAGCTCGGGCAGGAAGGTGGCGGCGGACATGTCGTTCGCAAAACCGTTCTCCATGGCAAACCAGATGCCCAGAGCGCCGACGATAACGGCAACGGCGACCTTGATCAGGGCGCCACCGTTGAGGACCAACTCGGAGTCGGCAGCCTTGGAGCGACCCATGAGATACACGATCCACACGAAGGCAAGTTCGATAACCATCTTGGCGATCAGGTTGAACTCGACGCCGAAGACCATGCCCAGGATGTCGGGGAACATGGTTGCCAGCGAGGCGATCCACAGGGGATAGTTGACCCAGTAGTAGTACGAGATGCGGGCGCCCCACTTGTCGCCCAGGCCATCGCGTACCCAGTCGTAAATGCCGCCCTCGCCGTCATAGGTGGTGCCGAGCTCGGCGACGACCATGCCGTAAGGGAGCAGGAAGGTCAGGATCAGGAAG
>NZ_JBBNLM010000046.1:0-1349 GCF_040092475.1 Collinsella sp. CLA-ER-H10 | reverse complement strand
TGACCAAGCCGCCCATAGAATCAGAAATGGAAGAATAGAGAGGATGAAAGATGATAACACTGCAGTAATTTTTTTTGAGGCTCTCATCGATTCCGCATCTCCTTGCGCGCCCACATTCCACTCCGCCTTAAATCAAGTATACGTTTTGAGACCGGCAAGCTGATGCCGGCTCGAGGACAGCGGCCCGGTGCACCGGGCCGATCGATAGCGGTCTCAGGTTCACAGCGCAGTTTCTCAGGGCTCGCATATATAGGAAGACTTGATCGGCAATCGATTTTAATGAAGTCGACAGCGCATGTCAGAGCTTTCAGCAAACCGCAGGTAAATTCGTATACCAAAAATTGGTACACGGATTTACCTGCGATGTTCATGCTTGGTCAAAAGCCTATCAAGCGATATATCCATTATTTTAATGCGCGCGCCTGAGCTTTTGACTGAAGTGGCAGTCCGACTGCCGGCAGGCGGCCACGCTATATCCAAAGGCCACGCCTACTCCCCGTGCCCGGCTACGTCGACGACCCAGTGCTGCCCGTCGAGTTTCTGCCGCAGAGCTACATCAGGGACGTCTTATTGGGGGACGACCACATGGAACCCCGGGAGATCAAGCTGTACGGCTGATCCATCCGTCAACAACATGTCAAAGCCCCAAAACCCAACAGGATTGCGAACGAGGGGATGAATTGACCGCCCGGGTATTTGCGCCAGGGCGGTCAATTTTATCAACCATGGGTGCGATTCTGTGAGGCCATTTTTCTGGCATCCGCCGTTTGCTCCGGTCTCAACGCACCCATCGACCGTTCAGTAATCTTTGCGAACGCGACCACGTGCGCATTTGTCGAACAATCAAATGTCCGACAATGTCTGACGGAGCTGTCAGATATTCACGCACGAACAGGCGAGCTTCGCGAGCGATTGTAGGCAACTAGTAGCCCCAGCTGCGTCTTTGGCGCAGGTTCGACGTCTGACATCTTGAATGTCTAACGTTGAACGAAGCTGGTTGATAACAAGCAGGTGGAATAAACATGGAGCCCGACACCTCTCGCGCAATCGGCGCGCGGCAAGGGTCTGGCCCATCTCATATGTTGCCAACGCTAACGGTGAACCTGAGCGCCCGGGCACATTCTTTGTTGGCTGAAACCGGCATATCAACTAGCGGAAGGCATCATCGAAGGAGTGTGCTGGAAAGCACCCGTCTCCTTAACTGTTAGAAATGCAAGTTAAAAATCTATGTGGCCAATGTGATACCGTTGAACCCGCATATCGATACCGCTCAGCCATTCGCCTCGCCCCCGTCGCACGTATCTTCATCCGGTCTGTTACTTTTAATCTAACAATTCTTTGAGGAACGT
>NZ_JBBNLM010000045.1:0-1555 GCF_040092475.1 Collinsella sp. CLA-ER-H10 | reverse complement strand
CTCAAATGCGGCCCGCTCGCTCATATGACCCAATCCGCTGTCAAGAGCCACAATGGCCCCGCCGACCGCTTGCAATCGGTCGGCGGGGCCTGCCGTTGAACCCGCCCCGGTCCGCCCCCGGCATGTCGTCGACGCCTTCGGCTCAGTCTCATATCCGCGGATACCGCTCCGGCGGCCCGCAATCCTCTCCTTCGGCGGGGCTCCCCTAGTCTGACTTCGCGCATGCGGCGGTCGCCGCGCGCACAGCGAGAGCGGGGGTGTCCCCGAAGGCTGCCCGGCTCGCCGGGACGGGGGCTATGTCTATTCGCCGGCCTCCCGGCACATCGTGCCGAGGGCCCACAGCCATCTCACGAGCTCGGCGGCGGTGGCGGCGTTCGCCTTCGCCTGGGGCATGCCCCTCTCGAGCATCTCCTCGCGTCGCCGGAGCAGGCGCTCGGACCCCTTCCTCCCGTGCATCCTTATCTCGAGGGGGACGCCGGAGCCCTTGGGCATCAGCTTCGGCTGGTGGCCGGCCTGGGCGTAGCACCAGGACCCCTCGACCGCCAGCTTCCTGACGAGCGCGTTGCCGGCCCCGCTGATCCCGCCGAGGCGCACGGAGTCCGCGCTCGACCTCTGCTTCGGGGCGAGGCCGAAGTAGGCCGTCACCTGCCTGCCGGAGCGGAACCTCGAGAAGTCGCCGACCTCGGACGCGAAGGCGGCGGCGAGCGCGAACCCGCACCCCTTGATCGACTGGAGCGCCTCGACCTCGGCCGAGAGGGGGCCCGCCGCGACGGCGGCCCTGTACTCGGCGAGGAGGTCGTCGCGCGTCTCGGCGGCCGCCTCGACCTCGCTCCTCAGCGCCGCAAGCGCCCGGATGCCGCCGTCGTCGGCGGGGTGTATGCCGTCGAGCCACCTGAGGAAGCCGTACGTCCAGTACTTCCGGGGGTTGCCGGCCGGCGTCGTGCCGCCGTAGACGTAGCCGCGGCGGGCCAGGAACGCCAGGAGCCGCTGCTTCGCCGCCGCGAGCCTCGCAGTCGCGGCGTCGTGGGCGGCGGCGAGGTCCCTGAGCCCCTCGATCTCGGGGGACGGTACCCATACCGGGGTGACGTCGTGCGACAGTATCGCCTTGGCCATCCTGGCCGCGTCGTTGCGGTCGTTCTTGGACGAGAGGTCGGCCGCCGACCTCGGGACCTTGGAGACGGCCGCGACGACGCAGTCGACGCCGAGCCCGGAGAGCTCCCTCTGCGGGGCGAAGCCGAGGTAGCCGCTCTCGTAGGCGGCGAGCGACGGGCCGGGGAAGCCCGACATCCACTCCGCGACCTCGCCCCAGGGGTTGCCGCGGAACCTCCTCGTCACGGCCTCGCCCGTCTCCGCGTCGAGCGCGCAGACGGTGGTGGACCTGAGGTGTACGTCCATTCCGAAGGCGGTAGAATATCTAGGCACGGGAGCCTCCCAACCTCGTTGCGGCGCGGCTGCGCCTCTGGCACTTCAACAACATTGTCGCAGCCCCGACCCGCGGTCACGAGCGGGGGCTCCTGTCGTTTCCGTGCCCTCGGATTGGGTCATAGTGTCTGTC
>NZ_JBBNLM010000044.1:0-1657 GCF_040092475.1 Collinsella sp. CLA-ER-H10 | reverse complement strand
CACGGGCGGGCGCTCAAGGCCGTCGCGAGGAAGCGGCTCAGGGCGATATACGCCGTGATGCGCGACCGGGTGCCCTACCGGGAGTAGCCCCGACGGTTGACAAAACTATAGGAACACCCAATGACTAATGGCCGACCTAATAACGACTTCTCGTCATTAGGTCGGCCATTTCAGCTCTAATAACTATTTATTCCGTAAACTCGTTATTAGAATCTGGCATAGGAGGCCAGGCTCACATGTGGCACCACAGCGGAAAACAGCTTGCCCCTGCGCCAACCGAATGAGCGTTGATTTTCGGACACCTATCCAACGAGCGTGAATAATCTCCCACTTTGAGCCCACACGGGGGCCAAAAACGGGAGATTATCCACGCTCATTCCTAAGTAGTCATTGGGGACGCTCTTAAACGACCAGTCAAACAAGAACGTCCTCAATGACTACCACGGCAACGCCGATGTTTTGGCAACGCCAGCGAGCGGGTCGCATTTGTGACAAGGTGACGTGAAACGAAAGGGCGCTGACCTTCTGGTCGCGCCCTTGAAGTTGAACGTCAGATTGTCCAAATGCGGCCCGCGCAGCGTCGAGCTGTTACGGCGTTTGGTAAAACGCCGTAACTACTCCCGAGCTCCGTACTGCTCGTAGTAGGCGTCGATGGCCGTCTTGAGTTCGTCATCGATGACGACCTTGCCGTCGATCTCGTGGTTGTAGAGGGTCTCGACGACCTCGGCCATGGAAACAATGCTCGCGACGGGGAAACCGTACTTTGCCTCGATCTCCTTCTGCGCGGTGGTCACGCCGCCCTTGCCGACCTCCATGCGGTTGAGGGACACGATGAGGCCCTTGATTTCGACGTCGGCAGCAGCCTTAACCTTGGGATAGGTCTCGTCGATGGACTTGCCGCTGGTGGTAACGTCCTCGACCATGACCACGCGATCGCCGTCCTGCGGCTCATAGCCCAACAGGTTGCCCTTATCGGCACCGTGGTCCTTGGCCTCCTTGCGGTCGCAGCAGTACTTGACCTCCTTGCCGTACAGCTCGTGGTAGGCAATTGCGGTCACGACGGCCAGCGGAATACCCTTGTAGGCCGGTCCAAACAGGACATCAAAGTCGTCGCCAAAGTTATCGTGAATGGCCTGGGCGTAATACTCGCCCAGCTTCTTGAGCTGATAGCCCGTCACATAAGCGCCGGCGTTCATAAAGAACGGGGACTGACGGCCGCTCTTGAGCGTAAAGCTGCCGAACTTAAGAACGTCGGACTCGACCATGAACTTGATGAACTCTTGCTTGTAAGCCTCCATGCGGGCTCCTCTCGTAATCGCGTACGTGCTTCCAGTTTAGCGCAGGCGAAGCGTCGATGCGGGTACGCTTTGAGGCCACGGCATTCTGTAAAGGCTTTGTCAGGGGCAACGGTTTTCCGAACAATGGGGTTGACACGGCGAACCCCCTCATCAAGAATACGGGCGGATTGAAACGGGTACGAGATACCCAAAGCGCGCCGCGCCCGTCCATAAGGAGGTGTGCCATGGAAGGCAGTCATAGTCGAAAAACCTGCATGTCGACCTCGGCACGCCGCGAGGACTCCGTATTCGCATAAGCGCCACCAACCGATTGTCAAGACCACCACAAAGGTGCCTGTGAACTGCGCCCCGAAACTTGG
>NZ_JBBNLM010000043.1:0-2187 GCF_040092475.1 Collinsella sp. CLA-ER-H10 | reverse complement strand
TGTTAGCGCCGGAATAATTTAGCCAAATATAGTCGGCCGAGATTGACCAATCCCGGCCGACCCATTTTAGCCAACACGCCCGCATCTATGACTTTCCTATCGCATTCCTACATCCCCTCGGGCTGGATCCCCCTCACCTTCACCGCCTGGGGGACGGCCTCCACCGAGTAGGTGTCAAGCTCCCTGCCGCGGTAGCTCGGGCCCCGCATCACGAACACCGACGCCTTGTCGAACAGCCTGTCGAGGGCGCAGAGGAGCGTGTCGTCGCCCGTGAAGAACTCATCCCACCCGCTCGGGGCGATGTTGCTCGTGAGGACCATCGCGTTCGGCCCCTCCTTCTCGTAGCGCCTGTCGACGACATCGAAGAACAGGTCGGTGCACGGCCTGTCGTAGACGCATCTCCCCGCCTCGTCAACGATGAGGCACGACGGCTTGACGAGCGAGGAGACGACCCGCGAGGTGTTTCCCCGCTGGACGGCCTTCTGGAACCTGTCCCTGAGCTCGGTCGCCTTTATGTAGTAGGTCTTGAGCCCCCGCATGCAGCACTCGCGCCCGTAGGCCTGCGCGAGGTGCGTCTTCCCTATGCCGCCGGGCCCGACGAAGGCGACGTTGCGGTGCGCGTAGAGGTCGGCCAGCGACGGGAGCTTGCCCAGCGCGGCCGCGTCCCGGCCCTGGATCCTGGAGAAGTCGAAGCCCTCGAAGGTCTTGGGCTCGCGCCTGGGCAGCCTGCTCAGCCTCAGCAGCGTCTCGATGGAGGCGAGCCTCCTCTTCTCCGCAAGGTAGGAGAAGGTGGCTGCCACGGCGGCCATCTCCCCGTCGCCGAGGTCGAGGTCCGAGGCGAGGGTCGCGAGCTCCTCCGCCCCGACGGCGATCCCGAGCCTCGACGCGGCGTCGCTCGCGAGCTCGTAGGGGCTCGCCCCCGCGCCCGCCATCATTCGGCCCTCCCGAAGTCGAACCTCTCGAAACCGGGTTTCGTCCTGGGCGGGGCGATTTGCTCGACCACGGTCCCCACCGGCTGGGTCGGCAGCTCCTCGGGCTGCGCCGGCGATGTCTCCCACTGCCCCTCGCACCAGCCGTCGGCGCCGGTGCCGACGGCGTGGGCGACGAGCTCGCGGGAGAGGTCGTCGCTGTATATGTGCACCACGCGCCCCTCCCGGTTCACCCTGCACTCGCGGCGGACGTACCAGTAGGGCACGCCGTAGCGGTGCCCCTCGAAGCTCACGAAGCCGTCGAAGGAGATCTTCCGGCGCGGGCACAGGTACCGCTCGACCTCGGCCGTGACCTCGAGCGGCCTGGTGTTCGCCGAGCACGCCGCCTCGTGCTCGCGCATCGGGACGCATGCCGCCGCGCGCCGCCAGCGGCCTCCCTGCTCGGCGCACCAGAGGGCGGCCTCCCGGTTGAGGGCGTCAAGGTCGGTAAAGGACCTTCCCGCGAGGAAGTTCCCCTTCACGAAGCGGACGAGCCTCTCCACCTTGCCCTTCGTATAGGGGTGGCGCGGCCTGCACAACCTGGTGCGGAAGCCGACGACGCCCATGAACTCGGCGTAGTCGGCCTGCCAGACGGGCCGGCCGTCGGCATCGCGGCGGACGACCACGCTCTTCATGTTGTCGGTGAGCACGGTCGCGGGCACGCCCAGCGCCGAGAACGCGTGCAGCATCCCGATGAGGAGGTTCTCCTGGCGCGCGTTCGGGAAGAACTCGACGTGGGCGCCCCCGCAATGGTGGCAGACCATGGCGAAGCAGGCGATCCGCGCCCGCTCCCCGCCAGGGCGCTCGACCGCGACGAAGCCCCAGTCCATCTGGTAGGCCTCTCCGGGCGCCGTCCTGAAGCGCTGGCCGCGGCAGCCCTGCGGGGCCGCCTGCCGCCTCTTCGCGGGCACGAGGTCCCGGTGCGCGGCGATATAGGTCTTCACCGTGGTGAGGCCGCCGGCGTAGCCCTGGCCGAGCAGCCGCTCGAATATCACCTGCGAGTTGGTGACGCCCTTCCGCAGGAGGTCGTCCACCAGGCCGGTGTGGCCGGCGAGCACGCCCGGCGCGGCCCTCCTCCCGCTGTTCCCGTGGGGCAGGGCCCTGAACCCGTGTGCCCTGACCGTCCTCGCGCGGGAGCGGGTGAGCCCCGTCCTCCTGCAGAACTCCGCGAGGTTGCATGCCTGCGGGTCGAACCCGTCGCCCTCCTCCGCGGCCATCT
>NZ_JBBNLM010000042.1:0-2305 GCF_040092475.1 Collinsella sp. CLA-ER-H10 | reverse complement strand
CATCGCGCCGAGAGTACTGCGGGGTCAGCCCGTGGGAGGCCAGGGCGCCGCTGACCGGTGGACGGCACCGAGCCGTCATCCAAGATGGAGAAGGGGGAGGCCTCGCGGCCTCCCCCTTTTTTGCGTTAATTGCGGCGTTCACTAAGCAATTAAATCAATCCAATCATCCACCGGTGAATATAAACGTTCACCGTTCTGTGGCCGGTTCTCTGTTCTCAATGGACTAATATTTGCTTTAGCGCGCTGATGCGCTTGTCCTGTTTTACACGGGTTGTTTTATTGATTGTGACGGAAGGACTCACATGGCAGATGTTCATGAGCTGCTTGATACTTGGATTGCCAATGTCAAGGACGAGGAGCTCCTCGCTGAGCTCAACACGATGAAGGAGCAGGGTGACGAAGACGCCATCACCGACGCTTTCTTCCAAGATCTCGCCTTCGGTACCGCCGGTCTACGTGGCACTATCGGTGCAGGCACTAACCGTATGAATATCTATACGGTTGGTCGCGCGACGCAGGGTTTTGCTGACTATCTCAATGCGACCTTCGAGCATCCGACGGTTGCCATCGCTCGCGATAGCCGCAATAAGGGTGAACTGTTCGTTAAGACGACGGCTGCCATTCTTGCCGCAAACGGCGTGACTGCTCTCGTGTATCCTAAGATTTCTCCCGTGCCGACGCTTTCCTGGGCCGTCCGTGACCTTAAGTGCTCCGGTGGCATTTGCATGACCGCTAGTCATAATCCAGCGCCTTATAACGGCTATAAGGCCTATGGCCCCGACGGCTGCCAGATTACCAGCGAGGCTGCCGATGCAATTTCTAAGGCTATCGCCGAGACCGATACGTTTACCGGCGTGAAGTCCATGGACTTCGATGAGGCTCTTGAGCAGGGTCTGGTCAAATGGATCGATGACTCGTGCCTCGAGCGTTATTATGACGCCGTTCTCGCCCGCGGCGTGACCAACCTTTCTGCCGAGGAGATCGCTGGCGCTCCGCTTAAGCTCGTCTACACTCCGCTCAACGGCACCGGCCTCATTCCCGTCACGACGGTGCTCGAGCGCGCTGGCATCACCGATGTCACGGTTGTTCCCGAGCAGAAGGAGCCTAACGGCGATTTCCCGACCTGCCCGTATCCTAACCCCGAGATTCGCCAGGCCATGCAGAAGGGCATTGACCTGTGCGAGCAGGTTCACCCTGATCTGCTGCTTGCAACCGATCCTGACGCCGATCGCGTTGGCGTTGCCGTTAAGAATAGCGATGACTATCTGCTGCTGACCGGCAATGAGATGGGCGTTCTGCTGCTCGACTATATCTGCAAGACCCGCGCTGCTCGCGGTGAGGACCTCACTAAGAAGGTTGCTGTCACTACTATCGTTTCTTCCGCCATGGTTGACGCTCTGGCCGATGAGTACGGTTTTGAGCTCCGTCGTTGCCTGACGGGCTTCAAGTACATCGGCGACATCATTACTTCTCTTTCCGATGCTGGCGAGGTCGATCGCTTTATCTTCGGTTTTGAGGAGAGCTACGGCTATCTGGCCGGCGACCACGTGCGCGACAAGGACGCCGTGAGCACTTCGCTTTTGATTTGCCAGATGGCGCAGTATTACAAGCTCCAGGGAAAGAACCTTGCCGACGCGATGCACGAGCTGTACGAGAAGTATGGCTACTATCACAACAAGACGATTTCGCTGAGCTATCCGGGTGCTGAGGGTGCGGCAAAGATGGCCGGCATCATGGCCGGTCTGCGCGAGAACCCGCCCGCGGAGCTCGCCGGTTCCAAGATTGAGGCCGTCGTTGATTACAACACCTGCGTGAACGGCCTGCCGAAGGCTAATGTTATTGAGTTCGATCTTGAGGGTGGCAACAAGGGTATTGTTCGTCCTTCCGGCACCGAGCCCAAGATTAAGCTGTACATCTTCGCTAAGGGCGCGGATGCCGCCGAGGCAGATGCAGCACTTGACGCGATCGAGGAGTCCGGTCGCAAGCTGCTGGCATAAGGTATTTAAGAGTCTATTGCTATAGATGGGCGAAAGAGGGGATCTCGGATGCGAGGTCCCCTCCTGTTTTTAACCAGCCAGCCGAGAGTACTTAGATGTGTAGGAAATGTGTACGCCCAGATTCCCGCCCCCGGCGCCCCTCCGGTCTGGCAATATATCTCCTTGCCGCGCGGCCCGGTGGAACCGGGAACCAGCGCAGGCGTGCACCTTGAGAACCGGATACTGCGAGGATGGACACACCAGTTGTGTCGCATCCGGGCAGACATCGAACCATTTGAAATGGTCTAACTTGGATTTGTTTTTCGCAA
>NZ_JBBNLM010000041.1:0-2448 GCF_040092475.1 Collinsella sp. CLA-ER-H10 | reverse complement strand
TGGGGCACGGGCGGGCGCTCAAGGCCGTCGCGAGGAAGCGGCTCAGGGCGATATACGCCGTGATGCGCGACCGGGTGCCCTACCGGGAGTAGCCCCGACGGTTGACAAAACTATAGGAACACCCAACTGCCACCTTGTCATGAAAAAGGCGAGGCATAGACCTTCTGGTCGTGCCTCGCCTTTTTCATGACAAACTATCGTCCTGGGCGTTTACAGCGTCGAGCAGTTGCGGCGTTTGGTAAAACGCCGCAACGAACTAGCTCATCATCGCATTCATCATCTCGGTGGTTGCGGAATCGTCGGCAGACCACTCGTTATCCTCGTTGGCGGAATACTTAAAGGTAACCTTGGTGTCCTTGGGCTTGGCGGCCTTGGTCACATCGACCATCACCTGGCCGGCAAGTTTGTACAGGTTGTCCTCGGACGGCAGCTCGTCGAGCGCTGCAATCTTCTCCTGATACTGGGTGGCGAAATCTTCGACGATCTTGTTCATGGACTTGCAAGTGATGGTGACTTCGGCAGTCGCGGTACCCTTGTCCTCGTCGACCGTCACGTCGCCGATCTTGTAATCAAAACCCTCGAGATAGCTCTTGGCGTACTCCTTGGGATCGATGCCCAGCTGCTCAAACTCGTCGCCCGAAGCCTCTTTCAGACCGGAGAGGAAGTCATCGCCGCCGTTCTTGATCTCGTCAAACTGGCTCGTAAGGTCGCTGGTGATGAGCTCCTCCACCGAAGGCCCTCCGCAGCCGGAAAGCAAAACCACGCACGCAACCAAAGCGGCCATCAGGGGCGCAAGCAGCAGCTTCTTTTTCATGACATTCCTCCAAACAAGCGGCGCCGCGTTCCCCGCACAGCGCACGTCGTAACAGCAAGTCCATATTAGCGGCCCGGCCCAACCCCTGCGTCGCAAAAGCGCAGACGGCTCAATTTGACGAGCGAATGGCCTGTAAAGCAAACCCCCTGCAATAAAATGCACCTGCTAGGCCTATTAAAAAAGGGCGGCCGGATAACCCGACCGCCCTTGCACATCCTTATGTTGTCGCAGTCTACTTGCGAACGACCTTAACGATGGCGTCACCGGCGGCGACGGCAGACTCAGCCTCGACGGCGAGCTCGACGTCGGCAAACTCGGCGGTGTTGGACACGGCCACGACGACGCAATCCTTGTAACCGGCAGCGGCGATCTTGGCGCGGTCGATCTTGAGCATGGGCTGGCCGGCCTTGACGACATCGTCAGCCTTGACGAAGCCCTCGAAGCCGTCGCCGTTCATGTTGACGGTATCGACGCCAACGTGCACCAGAACCTCGATGCCGCTATCGGACTGCAGGCCCACGGCGTGGCCCATGGTGACGGTCACCTTGCCGTCGCAGGGAGCGTAGACCAGGTCGTCCTCGGGCCACACGGCGCAGCCCTTGCCCAGTACCTCGCCGCTAAAGACGGGATCGGGCACGTCGGCCATCTTGACGACCTTGCCCTTGACGGGCGAGCACAGCACGTCAGCGCCGGCAGAAGCAGAGATGGAGGCAGGAGCAGCGGCAGCCGCGGGCTCAGCCTTCTTCTTGAACATATCAAACAGACCCATACGTTTTCTCCTCTTGATTAAGCGCAACGTTTTGCGCATGCCTATGGTGATTATAGTGCCAAATGGCCAAAATACTAAGGCGAGGGCTCGAATCGCAAGCCCTTCCCGGTAGTGCTCGTGGGATGAGCATCTCCTTTGCATCGCGGGTCGATAAGCCGAGTATCGCCTGCGCAGGTCATGGAGCGCATGGAGGGGCTCTACCAGAACACGCTGGCCGAGACGCAGGAGCTGCTCGACCCCACGCAGCTCGACCACGCCACCAAACTCATCGCGAACGCCCGACAGGTCGACATCTACACGGGCTCGCACAATCTCTATCCAGCGGGAATGTTCCGCGATCGCCTGTTCTCCGCCGGTAAAAGCGCGACGTGCCACGACAATATCGAACCCCAGGTGTGCACGGCGCTCGCCTCGGGCCCCGACCATGTGGCAATCGCCATCTCCTACAGCGGCCTTGCCCCCAACCTCAAGGACATCTTACCGATCCTCAGCAGTCGGCATGTCCCGGTCATCGTTATCGGCACGCCTCATTGCGCACGCATTCACCCTGGCTTTGCCGCCTACCTCACGGTGAGTGACCACGAGAGCATGACGCATCGCATCACGCAGTTCGCGAGCCACATCGCCGTGCAATACGTGCTCGATTCGCTCTACAGCAGCTACTTCGCCAAAGACTACGCCCGCTGCTCCGAGTTCCTAGAGCACTCGTTTCCCTACGCCCGCCTGCCCGGGCTCAAGTAGTCATTTAAGAACGTCCATTACAGTCGAAATTGTCAGCCCGGGACCGTCTCGGGCTACGATTGAGGCGCGCCCAGAACGGGCCGCCGACCGGGCGCCCGCGCACGGCCGAACGTCCCTGCCCCCG
>NZ_JBBNLM010000040.1:0-3090 GCF_040092475.1 Collinsella sp. CLA-ER-H10 | reverse complement strand
CCAAGAAATGGGAGGCAGTTCACAGGCGCCTTTGTGGTGGTTTTGCCCTTGGGCTGTCTACTGTGGCGGCTCACCGTGCTACAGCAGCTCGCCGTGGCGGGCGATGTAGCGGCGCTTTGCCAGTTGAGTGAGCGCGATGTAGGCGGCAACGATGCCGATGAGCAGTGCGAAAAAGATTGCGGGTAGCGTCATGAGGCCCAGCGCGTCGGCGATGGGGCTTGCCGGCAGCCAGGTGACAAGTGCCAGGCCCAGCACGGTGAGCACGCACAGCGCAGGCGCGGCGTGGTCGCGCGAGCTCGGCAGGCGCGGGGAGCGCAGCATGTGGATCACGAGCGTCTGCGACCACATGGACTCGACAAACCAGCCGCTCTGGAAAATCGCCGCAAAGGTTGCCATGCCGGCAACATTGCCCGCGGCGGCAAGCTCGGCCCAGCTCGCGCCCACGGCGGCGGGGCACACCACAAAGAAGAGCGCGGCGAAGGTCACGATGTCAAACAGCGAGCTCACGGGGCCAAGCTCGAGCATAAAGCCCTTGATGGACGCGGCGTCCCAGGCGCGCGGGCAGGCGGTCCAGGCGTCATCGACGGTGTCCCATGGCAGCGCAATGCACACGATCTCGTAAACCAGAGACAGCAGCACCAGCTGCAGGGCGCTCATGGGCAAAAACGGCAGGAACAGGCTCGCGACGGTCACGGACAACACGTTGCCAAAGTTGGAGCTCACCGTGGTCTTGAGGTACTTGAGCAGGTTGCCGTAGGTGCGGCGGCCTTCGATGATGCCGCGCTCGAGCACGCCCAGGTCCTTCTGAAGCAAGATGATGTCGGCGGATTCCTTGGCGATGTCAACGGCCGAATCGACCGAAATGCCGCAATCGCTCGCACGCATGGCGGCGGCGTCGTTGATGCCGTCGCCCATAAAGCCCACGGTGTGGCCGAGCAGTTCGCGCATGACGCGTACCAAGCGCGCCTTCTGCAGCGGCGAGAGCTTGGCGAAGAGGTGAGTTTTCTTGGCGCGCTCGGCAAGTTCGGCGTCATCGAGCGCATCGATTTCGGAGCCTAGCAAGACGTTGCTCGCGTCGATGCCGATTTTCTCGCAGACGGTGGCGGCGACGCGGTCGTTGTCGCCGGTCAGGACCTTGACCGCCACGCCCTTGGCCTCGAGGGTGGCGACAGCGCCCGCGGCACTTGCTTTGGGCGGATCGAGGAAGGCCAAAAAGCCCATCAGCACCATGTCGTACTCGTCGGCGATGCCAAACTCGCCCACGGTGCGCGGGCTGGTCTTCTGTGCCACGGCGATCACGCGCAGGCCCTCGGCATTGAGTCCTGCCACCTGCTTGCGAATCTGGGCGAGCTTCTCGTCGGTGAGCGGTTGGGCGATGCCATCGACTTCGACAAAGGAGCAGATTTCGAGCATCTCTTCGGCAGCGCCCTTGGTGACCATCTGGGTTTTGCCTTGGGCGTCGGCTACAACTACGCTCAGGCGACGGCGCAAGAAATCGAAGGGCACCTCGTCGACCTTGGTGTAGCGGTCGCGCAGGCTCTGGCCCAGCATGGAATCGGGCGCGACGACCGAGGGCGTTACATCGGCACGGTCGATTACGGCCAGGTCGATAAGGTTTTTGAGGCCGGTCTGGAAGAAGCTGTTCAAAAACGCATGGCGCAGCACACGTGCGTCCTCATTGCCATCGGTGTTGAGGTAGCGCTCGAGCACGATGCGGTCTTCGGTGAGGGTGCCGGTCTTGTCGCAGCACAGGACGTCCATGGCACCCAGGTTTTGGATCGCCGGCAGCTCCTTGACGATAACCTGGCGACGGGCGAGGTCCTTGGCGCCCTGCGACAGGCTCGTGGTCACGATGACGGGAAGCATCTGCGGCGTGATGCCCACGGCCACGCTCGTGGCGAACAGCAGCGCGTCGATGACGTTGCCCTTGGTGGCGGCGTTGATGGCAAAGACGGCCGGCGCCATAACGAGCATGAGGCGTACGAGCAACATGGAGACGCTCGAGACGCCGCGGTCAAACGCGCTCTTCTCGCCGCGCCCGTTGAGCATTTTGGCGATGCTGCCCAGGTAGGTGTCCGAGCCGGTGGCAACGACAAGCGCCATGGCGGTGCCGTTTTGCACGGAGGTGCCGGTAAAGACGATGTTCTTGCAGGCAGAGAGCGGCAGCGCAGAGCCGCCGGCACCATCGACGACGGTGGTGGCAGCGGTCTTCTCGACGGCCTCGCTCTCGCCGGTGAGCGCGGACTCGATCACAAACAGGTCGCGCGCGGTGACGATGCGGGCGTCGGCCGGCACCATATCGCCGGCAGAGAGGCGGATTACATCGCCGGGAACGAGCTCGTCGAAGGGGATCTCGAGGCGCTCACCGTCGCGCAGGGCGGTGCAAGTGTTGGACACCAGGTCCTTGAGAGCCTCTGCCGCATTGCCGCTGCGGGCTTCCTGGATAAACTTCATGCCGCCCGATACCAGCAGCATGATGCCGATGACGATGACCGTGGAGGGGTCGCGCTGCGGCTCGGGCACGGCGAGCACGTCGATGTAGAGCGAGACCAGCGCGAGCGCGGCGAGGATACCGGCGAAGGGATCGATGAACGCGTCGGCGACGCGGCGGGCGAGCGTTTTGGTCGTTGCCTCGATGGTGTTGGGGCCGGAGGCGTCCAGGCGCTCGGCTGCCTGCTCGGCGGTGAGGCCGTTTGCCGTGGCGCCAAGCAGTACGAGAGCGTCATCGGCACTATGGGTGGTGGCGAATATGGTGTTCTTGGACAGGCCGGTATGAGCGGCAGGGCGCGCCGCGCGGCGGCGCTTGGAGATGGCTTCGAGTACCGTGGCGGTTTTGAGCATCAGCATAGGGTCCTCCTTGTTGAAGGGAGTTAGCGTACGTGTCGTATTGAGTTGCAAAAAACCTAGATGTCGCTCACGTCATGCTCACGAACCACCACAAAGGGGACAGTGAACTGCCTCCAGTCTTTACCCGCGAGTCGTTGCTGCAGAGCGTGTGGGGCTGGGACTTCGACGGCGGTTCGCGCACCGTTGACGTGCACGTGCAGACGCTTCGCCAAAAACTGGGCGAGCATGCCAGCGCCATCGAGA
>NZ_JBBNLM010000003.1:0-139847 GCF_040092475.1 Collinsella sp. CLA-ER-H10 | reverse complement strand
CTATTTCTGTAATGGGTAGTTCTGTAGAGAATACCGTTGCCGCCGGTAACCAAGCGGTCGTAAAGACGGCTGCCCAGCTGGCCGAGGAGTCGGCAAAGCAGCTCAAGGACGCTCAGGCCGCCTACGATGCCGCCCAGAAGAAGGCCGACGCGGCGGGCCAGTCTCAAAAGCAGGCGCAGCAGCAAAAGAATCAGGCCTCGCAGGCTGTGAGCGACAACGAAATCGAGCAGAACGCAGCAGAAGTCGCCGCGCTCCAGGAGAAGATTGACGAGCTCAAAGCCGCCGTCGAAAAGACCGAGCAGCAGCAGAAGAAGCTGGGCGACCTGAACGATCAGCTCGATCAAGCCAACAAGAGTGTCGAGGATAAGACCCAGGCGCTCAAGGACGCCAAGGCAAAGCAGGATGAGGCCAAGAAGGCCCTCGATGATGCCCAAGCCAAGCTCGAGGCCATGGGTATGGACGAGTACGAGGCCGCCAAGAAGGCCGTCGAGGACGCGCAGACAAAGCTCGATGACGCCAATAAGGCCGTTACTACTGCACAGGCCAATCTGGACCAGGCCAAGGCTGCCGAGGCCAGCGCCCAGCAGGAAAAGCAGAATACCGAGGCAGCTTTGACGACTGCCCAGGCCAAGAAGCAGGAGACTGCCGCTGCCCTCGCAGCTGCGACCACCGCGCGCGATAACGCCCAGCAGAAGTTCAACCAGGCGCAGGCCGCGCTCGATGCTGCCGTCTCGGGTACGGGTGTTGACCTGAGTGCGCTTGAGGCCGCCAAGAAAGCTGCTGCTGGTGAGCTCAAGACCGCGCAGACGGAGCTCAATGCCGCGACGGATGCCGACGCCACCGCACAGACAAATCTGCAGGCCGCCCAGGCTGCCGTCGCTGCCGCGCAGGAGAAGGCCAACGCCGCCAACGCTGCTGTGGCATCTGCCCAGTCTGCATACGATGCGGCAAACAAGGAGTACAAGGACGCGGCCAGTAAGCGTGACGCCGCCAAGGCCGCATACGAGAAGGCACAGCAGACCGAAGCAGACAAGAAGACCGCGTACGATAAGCTTGTCGAAGTTCGCAAGCAGAAGCGCAGCGAGTGGGAGGCAGCCTGCGCCGCTTCGAACGCCGCGGAAAAGGCTTATGACGCTGCTAATGCCCAGGTTGAGGCTCTTGAGCAGCAGATTGCAGACCTAAAGTCCAACATGACCGTTGACCAGGAAGTCATCAGTCAGGGTATGTTCGGCTTCATGAACTACATCATCGGCGGCAGCCAGTTCACAGCCACGCAGAAAAAGAACGCCCAGGAAGCCGTATCGATGCTGACCGGTGCCGCTGACAAGGCCGAATGGTATGACCAGTACGTCGATCATGACATGTCTCGTGACACCAACCCGCTCTCCCTGAAGCAGATGCGCAACGCCTTGACATATCTCGACACCCAGAACAACCTCCGCAAGGCGAACGGTCAGTCGGCGCTCAGCGTCAGCCTCCGCATGACTGTGGCAGCCGCCCTTAATGCATCATATTCATCGAACATCTGGGGACACTCGGGCTGCTACTGGGATAACGGTGAAAATCTTGCCGGTGGAGGCGGTGCATATACCGGCGGCGAGACTGAGGACACCCTAGGCTGGCCCTACACCGGTCTCTACACTCAGGAAAAAGAGGCATTCGATAAGTACGTCGAGAAGAATAGTGACCTTGGAAACCATCGATATGATTCCTACTATATCTACCAGCACTACAGCAGCATCTACCATGAGTGCGGGCACTATCTCAACATCATCGATGCCGGCACGAAGGCTATTGGCATCGCGACCGGTAGCGGTAAGAACACCGATTCCGAGGTAACAATCTTCGATTACAGCTCTTTTGACAGTGAGGCTGATTTCACTGTCTCCGAGTTCAAGAAGCTCCTGAACGACTACATCGATTCCGCCTACAACGCAGGCGGCACGCAGGAGCAGAAGGCGCAACTCAAGGAGCTTCAGGGCAAGCTCGCCGAGGCGCAGAAGAACTTTGGAACTACTAGGGAAGCTTACTTCGCAGCTGTAAACGGGCAGGATGCCGCCCAGGACGCTTTCACCGCAGCCGATGTGAACATGAACACCGCCAAGGGTGAGTACGAGAAGGCTAAGTCCGGCACCGCCGCCGCGAAGACGGCATACGACGCCGCCGAAGCCAAACTCAAGGGTGTCGACGTCAAGACGCCCCAGACCAAGCTCGACGCCGCCAAGGCCGAGGCCGCTACTGCCCAGGCGGCTCTCGATAAGGCAAACGCCACGCTTGCTGACAGCAAGACGAAGGCAGCCGAGGCCGCTGCTCACAAGGCGAAGGCTCGCAGCGCCCACGATGCCGCCAAGGCAAAGTCCGAACAGGCCAATGAGGCGTATGACAACGCCACGGCTTCGGTCAAGGACCTTGCTGCCAAGCGCGATGCCGCCCAGGCGGACCTTGCGAATAAGCAGGGCTCGCTTGACGAGGCAAAGAAGGCCGACGATGCCGCCCAGGCTGGTGTAGACAAGGCCCAGGCCGCAGATGTCCAGGCCGCGACTGCTCTTTTGGACGCCAAGCAGGCGGTTGCCGCCAAGGCGCAGGCCCTGTCCGACGCACAGGAGAAGGCCAAGGCCGCCGAGGGCGAGCTGACCCGCGCAAACAAGGCCTTCGAGCGCTTCGCCGGCGCCCAGAAGGCGGTCGACGACGCCAAGGCCGCCTATGACGCCGCCGTCGCCGGCGTCGCCGATGCCCAGAAGCAGCTCGAGGCCGCCAACGAGGCCGTCGTCGATGCGAACTTCGAGATCGTCAAGGCCAAGGCAGAGCTTGCCAACGACGAGGCGCTCAAGGCCGATCTTGAGGCTGTCGACCACAAGGCATCCCTTGCCGCGGGCACGACGGGCAACGAGAAGCTGGTCAAGCTTAACGCTGCCTACGCTCGCTATAAGGCCGCCGTCGATGCCGCCGCTGGCCTCAAGGCTGCTCTGAGCGATGCCGACGCCAAGCTGTCCGATGCCAACGACGCCTATGCCGCCGCGCTTGCCGAGTTTGGCGATGCCAAGGATGCCCTGGCTGCCGCGCAGGCCGAGTACGACAAGTATCATCCCAAGGCTGAGCCGCAGGCCAAGGCTCAGGTTGCGCAGACTGCTGCAAAGGCTCCTGTCGCCAAGAAGAAGGCAACGTCGGCCGCGCTCGCCCAGACTGGCGACAATTCCGCTCTTGCGGGCGAGGTGTTCGTCATCGGCGGTATTACGCTCGTGGCCGCTGGTGTGACGCTGAGCGATCGTCGTCGCAAGCAGATGTAGCGTTTCGAGCGTAGATTCTGCAACGAACTTCGGTTCATAGCAGGAGCGCTTCGATGGCTTAACCGATAAGGCCGGCGCGCTGTCATACGCAGCGCGCTGGCCTTTCTTTGTTTCGATATCAAAAAGCCCGGTCGGTAGCCGCGAAAGCTACCGACCGGGCAAATCGTAGGCAATATGGTTGCTGTCGAGCAGCTGCTCGACTTAGCCCAGCAGGCTCAGGCCAACAGAGACAAACGCCAGGATAACGCCGACGATGGACTCGCCACCGAGCAGGCCGCTGGCGACAACCAGGCCCTGCTCCTGGAAGGCGGCATCCTTGGCGGTCTTCTCCTCGTCCGAAAGACCGGCGGCGGCGTCGCGGTGAGCGGCCCACTTGTCGTAGGCGAGCTTAACGCAGGAGCCCAGGAAAGCCGTGAGCGACATATAGAACGGCAGGTACACGCCCAGGCCGATCATCATGGCCGGAATGCCGAGCCAGTACATGACGATGCCGGCGATAAAGCCGCCTGCGAACCACGGCACGCTCGGGATGCCCGAGACCATGGTGGCGACCACGCTTGCCTGCGCGGCAACGAAGCTCTTGTCGGGGCCAAAGGCGTCCGGACCATAGGCAGTGACGAGCGCGACCATGACGGCGGCAGCGACCAGGGCGCCCACGATGCCGCCGATGGCCTGGCCGATCCACTGCGCACGCGGGTTGGTGCCCAGCACGGCGCCGGCCTTAAAGTCGTTCATGACGTCGCCCGCAAGGCCGCACGCCACGGCCACGATGCCGGCGATGAAGAACAGCTTGACCTGCGCGAGCTGCGCGAAGGCAGCCACGATGAGCATGACGATGAGGCCAAAGATCTCCATGGGGTCGATACCCGTCTGGCCGCAGCTCTGCGCGCTCATGATGGTGGTGACAAAGGTGAACAGCGTGACGATGACGGCTGGAACGGGGCCAAGATCGAGTACGATGGCAACGATCACGGCGATGGCGGCAGCGCCCAGGCCGATGATACCGGCGTCGAGCTTAAGGGAGCCCGAGATGAGCGACTGCTCGTCGGTGTCGGTGGAGCTGTCGGCGGCGAGGCCGCGGACGATACCGGCGACCTGCGGCAGGATGTCCTTGAGGACGACGGCGACGCCAAAGCCCATCATGAGGCCCATACCCAGGGACTTAACAATGCCCTGTGCGGTCATAACGTCAAACAGACCGGCAGCGGTGCCGCCGACAATGATGCCAAAGTTGCCCAGCAGCGCGCCGGCAAACCAGAACGCGACGGGGGCGAAGCCCACCAAAAAGCCGATGGACAGCAACATGGGCGAGTTATAGATGGCAAAGGTCACGCCGGGGATATTGAGCGTACACAGCATGCTGGGCACCACGCCCAGAGCGTCGCGCAGCACGCTGTAGATGCCGGCGATGGCCATGGAGCCAAAGAGCTGCTTGCCGGTCTTGCCGCCGGCCTCGGTTGCGCGCAGGGTCTGAGCTGCGGCGTTGCCGGTGGGGAACTCAAGCGCGGCGTCCACGATAAAGTGACGGTGGATGAGTGCCGTGGCCAGCAGGCCTAGGATAGTGCCGGCGAGTGCCACGATAAACATGTCGAGCCAACTGATCTGGTCGGCATAGCCCAGCATCCAGGCGCCCGGGATGGTAAACGCCAGACCGCCAGCGACCATGGCGCCTGCGGACATGATGGTGTGGGTGACGTTGGCCTCGTTGAGGCTGGCGTTGCCCATGAGTTTCAGGAAGAACAGCGAAATGACGGCAGCGAAAATGATCGGCCAGGGGAGGGCGCCCATCTTGAGGGCGGTGTAGGCCGAGCTTGCCGTGATGATCACGCAGCCAAGGACGCCGATGACGACGCCACGCAGCGTGAGTTGCCCGCGCATCGAAGCGCGGTTCGAGGGATTGCTCATATAAAACTCCTTTGCGTATATCCGCTTCCCCCAGGAGCGCCGTTACGGATACGGCGCGGGAAGTCGGGTTACCAAGGGCCGCCGCGTGAGCTCGCGCGCGACCGCGCACCAGTATAGCCGCAAGCAAGTCATTTTGGGATGACTGGTTTAGGTAGGCGATATACTGCTGGGCAGACGAAAGGAGCGCCGGCGATGCTTAATGGGTGCGCATATATATTGACGGTCGACGTGGGCAACACGTTCATTCGCTTTGGCCTGTTTGCAGAGGATTCGGCCGCGGCGCAGGAATGTCCGCTTGCGACGTGCGAGATCACCACGCCGTCGAGCATCACAGCGGACGAGGCGCGCATGCGTCTCGTGCAGGTCATGGCCGCACTGGCGGCCGATGCGGGCATGCCGGGTGCGCTTGTGCCCGCGGCTGCCGTGCTGAGCTGCGTGGTCCCGGCGCTCGAGCGCCCGTGGAAGGTAGCGCTTTCCCGTACCTGTACGGGGCGCGTGCTCACCGTAGGGCCGGGACTTAAGACCGGCATGCCCGTGCACTACGATGACCCGGCCGAGATCGGCCCCGACCGCATCGCCGATGCCGTGGCGGCCCGCGCCGTCTACGGCTCGCCGTGCATCGTGATCGACCTGGGCACGACGACCAATATCGAGGTCATCGACGCGCGCGGCACCTTTGTCGGCGGCGTTATCGCGCCGGGGCTGGCCCTCGGCGCCCGCTCGCTCTCGGCGGCAGCAGCGCGCCTACCCCAGGTTGAGCCCTCGGCGCCGACGCACGTCATCGGCCGCAACACGCGCGAGGCCATGCGCTCGGGTGTGGTTTTGGGCGAGGTGGCGCGCATCGACGGCATGCTCGACATGGTGCTTGCCGAGATGCGTGCGACCAAGGCCGCGGGGGAAGGCAGCGTGCCCATCGTCATTACTGGCGACGATGCCAAGGCGCTTGCGGCCCTGGTCGGTCATAGCCTGACGGTCGATGACGCGTTGACGCTGCGGGGTCTCGCCGAGCTCTACCACATCAACCAAAAGCCCCGCCGCGTGTAAAAGTGAGGGCGCCGGTGGGACAAACGCCCCCACCTTTCACCTGCTACAATAGGTCAAACTATTGCGATTTCGGAGGTGTCTGCCATGTCGGACGATCTTCATCAAACCGCGTCGGGCAAGCGCCGCGACGTTATTAGCTGGGATGAGTTCTTTATGAGTGTGGCTATCGCCGCGCAGCGCCGCAGCAAGGACCCCAACACGCAGGTGGGCGCGTGCATTGCCAGCACCAACCACCGCATCCTTTCGGTGGGCTACAACGGTACGCCCTCGGCGCTCAACGACGACTTTTTCCCGTGGGGCACAAGCGACGACCCGTTGCAGGATAAGCACAACTACGTGGTGCATGCCGAGGCAAACGCCGTGCTCAACTACCGCGGCTCGCTCAAAGATCTTGAGGGTTCCACAGTCTACGTCACGCTGTTCCCGTGCCACGACTGTGCCAAGATCCTGGCGCAGGTAGGTGTAGGCGAGGTTGTCTACCTGGACAATAAGTATGCCGATACCGACGACGGCCGTATCAGCCGCCGCATTCTCGACTCCTGCGGCATCAGCTACCGCCAGGTTATCGTCGATGTCCAGATTGGTACCGGGGGTCAGGCTCGGCAGTAGCGCATGGCAACGCCAGCTGGCAACAAAAGGCAGCTAAAAGAGCCCCGTCCCAAATTGACTGCTCGTGAAAGTCGCGTCTGAGCGCATGGACGGCTCGTGAGCGGGTACATGGCTGTAGTAACATAGCTTCTGTCCGCGGGCGCGCCCGCGTTATTGTGAGAAAGGAGCCCCTGTGGCTGTTAACGAAGAGCTGCTTAAGAAGGTTCTTGAAGAGATTCGCCCCAACCTGCAGGCCGACGGCGGCGATATGGAGTATGTGGGCGTTGACGACGAGGGCGTCGTCAAGCTGGAACTGCAGGGCTCCTGCGCCGGCTGCCCCATGAGCTCGCTGACCCTGTCCATGGGCATCGAGCGCATCCTGAAGGAGCATGTGCCCGGCGTTACCCGCGTCGAGCAGGTCAATGCTTCCGGTGAGGCCGACGACCTGTACGACGAGTACGCGCCGTTCTAAGATGCGAAGGCTGCGGACGACATACTCCGCATAGACGTTACGTCCAAATATGCGGCTGCGAGCGCAAGGCCCGCGGCCGCATTTGTATGTAGGGAGTAGGAGGGTCGACATGCTCAACGACTTCTACCATATGCTTGATCCCGTCGCGATCTCGGCGGGCCCCATCACCATCTACTGGTATGGTCTGGCCTATGTGGTTGGCGCTCTGCTTACGGCGGTCGTTATGTACCGCACGCAGCGTCGCTGGGGCTTTAACATCACGATTGACGACCTGACGAGTGTCGTGGTCGGCGTGGTCTTTGGCCTCATTATCGGTGCGCGCCTGTTCTACGTCGTCTTTTACGGCGATGGCTACTATTGGACCCACCCGCTCGAGATCTTTGCCACCAACGAGGGCGGCATGAGCTTCCATGGCGGCTTGGTGGGCGGCATTATCGGCGGCATCATCGTGTGCCGCATGTATAAGCTCGACGCATGGACTTTGGCAGACCTCGCGGTCATCGGTGCTCCGCTGGCCCTGTGCCTGGGGCGCTGCGCCAACTTTGTCAACGGCGAGCTGTGGGGCAAGCCGACCGATCTGCCCTGGGGCGTGATCTTTGGCGGCACCGCGGGCGATATGCCGCGCCATCCCTCCCAGCTCTACGAGGCATTTCTCGAGGGCATTGTGCTCTTTTGCATCCTGCAGGTGCTCAGCCGCAAAAAGCCGCTATTGCCCCAGGGTACGTTTATGGGCGTCTTTGTGATGGGCTACGGCATCGTTCGCTTTTTGATTGAGTTTGTGCGCGTGCCCGATGCGCAGCTGGGCTATCTGCTGGGCGGCGTCATCACCATGGGTCAGCTGCTGAGCCTGCCGCTCGTAATCGCGGGCCTGGCGCTCATCATTTTCGCCCGTCGCCGCAACCAGCCCCAGCGCGTCTACCTCGACGCCTAGCCATCACGAACCACCACAAAGGGGACAGGCACCTTTGTGGTGGTTCGCTGGGCAACGATGAGAGAACCGTAACGTTTCCCCAGATAAAACCTACCAAAATAAACCTGTCCCTTTTTGGCAGGTTTCTAGAAAGGCTCTTTGGACTGTGAAGGATTCCGATCTCTCCACAACGGCTGCGCGCGACGCTGCCCGCATCGTCTGGTTTAAGCGCTACCCCGCCAAGCAGACGCTCATCGCATTTTTGCTCGCGCTGTTGGCGACCACGGCGTTTTCCATCGATCCCTCCCCGGTGTCGAGCAACGCAGTCTTGGCGATTGACCCCAAAGCCTCGGGCATGCTGTACGTGTGCTACGAGGTGCTCCTCTCGTTTGCCGGCCATACCGACGCGGTCATGCTGCTTGCACTTGCCTGCCTGCTCACCTTGCCGTTTCGCTACGTGTTCTTTGGCCGTGGCGACACCTGGCGTCCATCGATCATTCTGCCGTCGCTGTTCTTCGCCATCTGCATGGTGTTCGGCCGCAGCTACGATCTCACCGACTCGGCCGAGATTGTCCTTGGCGACAAAGCCCGCATCATCTGCGCCTGGATTGGCGGCGCGGGCTGGATGCTCTTGGCGGTCGTTGCCTTCTACCTTGTCTTTGAGTGTCTAGATTGGCTGAGCTCCCGACGCATCCCGTTTTCCGAAGCGCACTTTGGCCGCGTATGGCGTGTGACTCACGCCGTGCTCTCGGTCCATCCCTTTGCCGGGCCCTTCCTGGTGCTTATGATCGCCTGGACGCCCACGCTCATCGCTTCGCTGCCCGGTCTTTTTATGGGAGATACGGGCGCGCAGATTCGCCAGTGGTTCAACTATCCCAACGGCACGAGCGACTACCTGCGCCTACTCAACCCCAACGTGCTGCTCAACGGGCATCATCCCGTAGTGCACACGGCCATTATCGGCTCGTGCGTTCAGCTGGGGCTTTCGCTGTTCAACAGCGCTAACGCGGGCCTCATCATCTATACCTGCGCTCAATTTGTCATCACGGCCGCCTGCATGGCCTATTCCATTTCGTCGCTGCGCAAACTGGGCGTGAGCCTGCCGGTTCGCGGTGCGATCCTGCTGTTCTTTGCGTTTATGCCCATGTTCTCCAACTACGCGGCGTTGCTCACCAAAGACGTGCTCTTTGCCGACGCGTTCTTGGTGCTGCTGGTACAGACCGTCAAGCTCGTGGCATGTGGCTTGCCCCGTCGTGATGCCAATGTCGAGCGAGCGGGCGAGAAAGCCCCCGTGCTCTTTGCGCGCCACGACTGGCTGCTGCTCGCTCTGGGTGCCATGGGTTCCACGTTTCTGCGCAACGGCGGCCTGGTGTTTCCCCTGGCGGCATGCGTAATCGCGGCGGCGTTTTGCGTATGGGACGTGCATGTAGCTCGTCGTGCAGCCAAACAGACTGGTACTGCGCCTTCGGGCGCCATCCCGCGTTTCCGCTGGGTTGGCGTTCTCGCGGTGCTCGCGCTCTGCCTTGCCTCTAATATGTACTTCACCAAGGTCTTTATGCCGGCGCACGATATCACGCCTGGTTCCAAGCGCGAAATCCTCTCGATTCCGTTCCAGCAGACGGCTCGTTTCGTCCAAAAGCACGACGGCCTCAACTCGGGCGTCAACCCTACGGTTAAGGAGGACGGCACCATCGTGGAGGCTCCTTGCGACGGTTCGGTGACCGACGAAGAGCGTGCCGTGATCGATCGCGTACTCAAGTACGAGAACCTGGGCCGCCGCTACAACCCCGACAAGTCCGATGCCGTCAAGAACTGCTTTAACGAGTACGCCTCGCAGGAGGACATCGATGTCTATTTTGAGGTATGGGCTCAGATGTTTAAGAAGGATCCCGAGTGCTATATTTCGGCGCTTATCAATAACTACTATGGTTATTTTTATCCGAGCGCGCGCGATGCCTGGGTCTACAGCACGGCGCGTAGTGCCGAGATCATGGCAAAGCCCGATAACCTCAAGTACTTCGACTTCCATCCGGTTGACAGCAACGTGGTGCGCTGGTGCGACCACCTGATCAATTTGTACCGTGTGGCGGTGCAGCGCATCCCGTTTATTTCGCTCACCATGAGCTCGGCCACCTATGTGTGGATCATGATCGCCGTGGTGGTCTACCTGCTGCGTCGTCATTCATGGCGTGCGCTGGCGATCTGGGTGCCGCTGTTGGGCGTACTCGCCGTGTGCCTGATTGGCCCGTGCAACGGCTCGACCTACATGCGCTACCTGTATCCGGTCATCGCCTGCATGCCCTTCGCCATCGGCGCCACCGTCACCCGCAGCGACTTCCTCTGGTTCTAACTTGGTGCATTGAGGTCAGGTTTCTTTGCACCAAAGGGGCCATCATCACGACGCCTTCATTTTGGGGTTTATCTCGCAGGCCAGTAGGTATATCATAACGACGTTTGTTTATATTGCCCGAGCATCTGCGCTGGGCTTTAGGTCGAAACCGATAGGAGACACGTATGTCCGGACACTCTAAGTGGGCCACAACCAAGCATCGTAAGGGCGCGCAGGACGCCAAGCGTTCCGCCCTCTTCTCCAAGCTCAGCCGCAACATCACCGTTGCTGCCCGTCTCGGCGGTGACCCGCTGCCCGAGAACAACGCCAGCCTCGCCGCTGCCGTTGCCAAGGCCAAGGCTCAGTCCATGCCTAAGGACAAGATCAAGTCCGCTATCGACAAGGCTTTTGGCTCGGGTGCTGACGCCGCCGTCTACGAGAACATCGTGTACGAGGGCTACGGTCCCGCCGGTGTCGCCGTCTACGTCGACTGCCTGACCGACAACCGCAACCGTACCGCCGCTGATGTCCGTTCCGCCTTCTCCCACGCTGGTGGCAACCTGGGCACCTCCGGCTCCGTCGCCTTCCAGTTTGAGCGCAAGGGCCA
Source organism: Collinsella sp. CLA-ER-H10 (assembly GCF_040092475.1). NCBI lineage: Bacteria > Bacillati > Actinomycetota > Coriobacteriia > Coriobacteriales > Coriobacteriaceae > Collinsella > Collinsella sp. CLA-ER-H10. The sequence continues at coordinate 128,705 of NZ_JBBNLM010000003.1, read as the reverse complement.
GATCGTCGTTGCCAAGGAGATCCTGGACGAGAACGCCAAGAAGGAGACCATGATCGCCAACGGTGCTGCCGGTGACGAGGATGAGTTCATGATGGCCATCGCCGAGGCCGGCGGCGAGGACTACGAGGACGCCGGCGAGGAGTGGATCGTCTGGACTACTGCCAACGAGGTCATGGCTGTCTCCAAGGCGCTCGAGGAGCAGGGCGTCCAGGTCAAGGGCTCCGAGACCACCATGGTCCCGACCACCCCGACCGAGGTCTCCGGCGCCGACGCCAAGAAGGTTCAGCGCCTCATCGACCGTCTTGAGGAGCTCGACGACGTCCAGGATGTTTACAGCACCATGGACATGACCGACGAGGTCATCGCTGCCCTCGAGGAAGAGTAGCGCCCGCACGGGTTAAGCCGTGCATATCTGGGCATAATGAAGCGAGCATGCAAGCCTCGTGGAATAGATGAGCCGGATCCGCGTGCGTAGAGCACCGGACCCGGCTCTTTTATAATGATGCGAACCGTTTTGCATTTCGAGAGCCGAGATTTGAAGGGAGCGCCACGTGCGCGTACTCAAACGAGCCCTAGCGATCGTGTATCTTGCCGCCGCCATCGTGGCGCTGGGTACGCTTGTCTGCCAGTTTTGGGGGCCGTATACGTATCGCTTTATGCTGCTGATGCGCGACCCCATGCCGCGCATTGTCGTGACGGCATGCGGCGGAGTTGTGGCGATCGGCGTGCTGGTAAGCTTCTTCCGCCTGATGTTTGCTCGTCGCGAGCCGTCCTGCGTGCATCCGGCGGGGGAGCGCAATATCGAGGTCACGCTCGCGGCGCTTTCTTCGTGTGCCAGGGCTGCTGCCGAGCGCGACGACCGCGTGATGGTCGAGCATGTCGAGGCCCGCGTCCAAGGCCCCGACGATTCGCACGTCCGATTTAAGGTCGAGGCTATCGCGCTTGACGATAAGGACGTGGCATCTCTGGCTACCGCGATGCAGCAGCGCATCGAAGAAGCTTGCGACACCATGCTCGGCACGCCGGGTACGACCACGCGCGTCCGTTTTTTGCCGTCCAAGACTACCGTCCAGACCGTGGAGGTTTCCGGTGAGTGATACCAATCAAGATAAGACCGCTCGTACGCCGCGCCTGACGATTGACCAGAGCGCCACGCCGGCGAGCGAACCTGTCGATTCCAAAGCAGAGGCAACTGAGTTACAAGACGCGGCGGCCGCGGATTTTGACGAGGCTATGGGTCTCATCAAGGGTACGGGCGCTGCCATCTGGAGCTATGCTGTGCGTCATCCCAACACCACGCTCGGTGCCGTCGCTGGCTTTATCCTCGCCGTGTTGGTGCTCACGCTCGGCCTGTGGGACACGCTCGTCATTGCATTCTTCGTGCTGATCGGCGCCGTGATCGGCCAAATTCGCGACGGCGAGAACGGGATCGTCAACTTCTTCGGCCGTCTGTTTGGCGGCCGCTAATATGTATTCGACTGTCGCATCCGCGGCAGGCATAAGGAGGAACCATGGCTTTTAATACGAAGGTCGATGTGGCCGATACCGAGCTCGAGGAGAACGAGGCGGTCGTCGCCGAAGCCGAGGATGTGACGCTCGAGGATGAGGCGCTCGTCGAGGCCGAGTCCGATGTGGATGAGGATGACGAGGAAGCGGACGAGTCCGAGGACTCGCTGACCTATTCCAACGGCGTGATCGAGAAGATCGTTGCCATGGCCACCCGCGAGGTTCCGCACGTTCTGGGCATGAAGGGTAACCTCATGCACTTTGTGCAGGAGCAGTTTGGTGCCGAGAATCTGACCAAGGGCGTGACGGTTGAGGTCACCGATGACAATCGCGTGGTCGTCAACATCTCCGTCATCATCGAGTACGGCGCCTATGCGCCCGCGATCTTCGACGATGTCAAGGCGCGTGTCACCGAGCGCCTTGCCGCGATGACCGGCCTTGAGGTGGCGGGCGTCAACCTGCGCATCGAGGACGTCATCACCCCCGAGGAGTACGAGCACCGCACCAGCCAGCACGAATAACCTTCCAAAAAGGGACAGGTTTGTTTTGGCAGGTTTTATCTGCGAAAACGTTAAACGGCCGACCGCGCAAGCAAAAGCGTGGCCGGCCGTTATTTGTATGCCCCCCGATGTAGGCATACCGCTCGTCTAACTAGGGGTTGCAATCGTCGCGTTCCGCGTTACCCTAATGGGCGCATTGTTTCCAAATTGTTAACGAGGGGTTGCCGTAATGGCTGACGAGCACGAAACAGAAAGCAAGGCATGGGCGATTGAGGCCGCCGCGGCAGAGGCGGCATCGCGTGCTGCCGAAGAGGTGCATCGTCCTCCCGTAGTGCCGATGGAGCGCGTGGTTGATCGCACCGATATCGAGCGCGGCGAGCGTGCCGGCCAAAAGCGCAGCCAGGAGCCGGGTTTCCCGCGCTTTTTTGCCGAGCTCAATCTGGGCCTGATTCTTACGGCCTTTGCCATCGTTGCGTTTAAAACCCCTAATCACTTTGCTTTTGGCGGCACCTCGGGCGTGTCGGTCATTCTGTCCACGCTGTTCCCGACCCTGCCCGTCGGCGTCTTTATGTGGATTATCAACGCGGTTCTCGTCGTTTTGGGCTTTATCTTTTTGGAGCGCAAGGCGATTCTTTGGAGCGTCTTCGCCTCGTTTGCGCTTTCGGCCTACGTCTCGCTGTTTGAGCTCTTCATTCCGACCGATGTCTCTCTGACGGGTGATATGTGGCTCGACCTGTGCTTTGCCGTCATCTTGCCGGCGCTCGGCAGCGCTATTGTCTTTGACATCGGCGCCTCGACGGGTGGCACGGACATTCTTGCCATGATTCTCAAGCGCCGCACCACGCTCGAGATTGGTCGCGCCCTGCTGCTGGTCGATATCGGCATCGTGACCATCGCGGCCTTTTTGTATGGCCCGCGTGTCGGTCTGTATTGCGTGCTCGGCCTGTTTGCCAAGACGCTTGTGGTCGACAAAGCCATTGAGAGCATTCACCTGCGCAAAGTCTGCACGGTCATTTGTTCCGAGCCCCTTAAGGTCGAGGAGTTTATCGTCAAGCATCTCAACCGCACGGCGACCATTAGCCGCGGCTACGGTGCCTTCTCGGGCAAGTGCGTGACGGTGATCATGAGCGTACTGAGCCGTCGCGAGGCCGTGCAACTACGCCGCTATGCGCGCGAAGTCGATCCGGGCGCCTTTATCACGATTGTCGACAGCTCCGAGATCGTCGGCAAGGGTTTCCGCGGCACGAACTAGCGCGGACGTATTCAACGAACCGCCTGCTGGCGCCGTGTACCTTGCAAATCGGTCGTCTTTGAGTATTTGACCCCACATTGGGCAATAATGATGCCAAAGACATCGTTTGCGATCCAGGTGATTCGCTTAAGATACGAAGGGATGATTTCGATGTTCTGCTCGCAGTGTGGCGCCCCCATGGGCGATAACGACAAGTTCTGCGGCGTGTGTGGCGCTCCTAATGCCGGTGCCGCTGGCCCCGCTCCCCAGGGACAGCCTCAGCCCCAGCAGTTTGTTCCGCAACCGCCCGTGGCGAATGCGCCAAAGGGCTGTGTGGCTCAGGCGTTCCAAGATATGACTAAGACTCCGGGCGTGCTTCAGCGTGTATGCCAAATCGCGTTTTTGCCGGCGCTGATTTGCGTTGTGTCGGTGCTCGTGCTGTTTATTCCCGTTATTGGCGGCATTGCGGCTGCCATCGGCTTTTTGGCAGCTTGCATTGCGAGTGTGTGCGGTTCCGGCTTTGGTATCGAGTGGGGCCGTGATCTGTCGCTCAAGGTCGATGACGGCATGGACCGTCCGCTGATGCGTTCCACGTCGTTTGGTCTCGGAGTCTTTTCGAGCGTTATTTCGGTCGTGCTCGAGGTTATCGCTGCCATTCCCGTTATCGGTGTAGTGCTTTCGCTGGCGGAGGGCGCGGTAATTGGCGCCGCAGGCTCGTATTCGTATTACGGCTCTTATGCGCTCGAAGCTGCGCTGTTTGGCTCGCTTGGCCTGCTTGTCCTGGCGCTAATTGCCTCGGCGATTCTGGGTGTCTTCTTTAAGATGTTCGCCGACATTGCCGTGATGCACTTTGCGGTGACCGGGCGCGTCGAGAGCGCGTTTTCGCTCGATAAGGTCTGGGCGGCCTTTAAGCACAACAAGACCAAGCTGTTCTGTGCTTCGTTCCTTCCCGAGTTTTTGACGGGCCTGGTTTCCAACGCCATTACGTGGATCTTGACAGCTGTCTTTGGTGCCATCGCCGGAATTGGCGCGTACGGCTATTACTATCGCCCCACGGGTATCGAGGCGATTGTTACCGCCGGTGGTGTCACGCTCGTATTGTTCCTGGTGCTGATTGCATTCGTCACGGTGTTCCTTACGGTCTTTGGCAAGATGCTCAAGCACCGTGCCGTTGGCTATTGGGCTGCACGTTATGCAAGCGAATGGGCCGATGAGGACAAGGACGACGTTTTGACTTTTGTGCTCCCGGGTGAGAAGAAGCCTGCTCCTGCGGGATTCAATCCCACGGCAGCCACTGGTGCTGCGCCTGCCCCGGCGCCCGCGCCTGCCCCTGCCCCGGCACCTGCTCCTGTCCCCGCACCGGCGTCCGAGGCGACGCCTGCGGAGCCCGATTGGGATGCCGTTGCCACGCCGGCGGATGAGCCGGGCGATAATCCTGCTGCCGAAAACAATCAAACCGAATAGCCGGTCGAGGCGCCCTGGGCAACTGAGCCCGGGGTGCCTTTTTCTACTGCGAAAGCAAGAAAATGCCTGGGAAAACGGTTGCAGCAAAATTTCTCGGAAATTGGTCAATGTTGCGCAACAACGTCGCGGCTATTGTTGAGAACGTAGACGTGTAAGGTTTGAAGGCGTGCGACGCCTTAGGAAAAGGAGAGGCTCATGTTCTGTCCCACTTGTGGTTCTCCCATTTCGGATGATGCCAAATTCTGCCCTGTTTGCGGATCCGCCGTTGGTGCCGCTTCTGCCGCTGCGGCCCCGCAGCCCCAGCCCGCTCCGGCCCAGGCTATTCAGCCCGCGCCCCAGCCTCAGCAGCAGTACACCGGTCAATACGCCCAACAGTCCGCATCCGCTCCGATGGGCTATGACCCCATTAAGGCTGACCGCAGCCTGATCGGCTGGCTGCTGCTCTCTCTTGTGACCTGCGGTATCTATTCGTTCTACTTCCTGTATTGCTTGGCACGCGACGTCAACACGTTGTGTCAGGATGACGGCGATTACACGCCGGGTCTGGCGGAATTCATCCTTCTATCGTTTGTGACCTGCGGCTTCTACGCGTACTACTGGTATTACAAGATTGGCAACCGCCTGCAGGCCAACGCTCCTCGCTACGGCCTGGTGTTCCAGGAAAACGGCACCACCGTTCTTCTGTGGCAGATCTTCGGCGCGCTCCTGTGCGGCCTTGGTCCCATCTTCGCTATGAACATCGTCATCAATAATACCAATGCCATGGCAACGGCTTACAACACTCGCCTTGGCGCTCGTGCCTAACAATAAGGGCGGCGTGAACAGCTTCCAGGGACATAGGGGCACGGCAGAGCTCCTTCGCCGCGCCCTTTTTTGCACCGGCGCGCTCTTTGTCGCCTGGCTCGCGCTCTACCTGCTCGACATTGGCTGCATTTTTCGATTGATGACGGGCATTCCTTGTCCGGGATGCGGCATGACGAGGGCGTGGCTGGCGGCGCTGTGCCTCGATTATGCGGCTGCCTTTGCCTACCATCCGCTGTTTTGGGTGGTGCCGATTGCGTTTGTGCTCGCGTTCGTGCGCGAGGAGGTGGCATCGAGCAAGCTAAAGCGTGGTATCGACATTGCGGTCACCGTGTTGTGCGTGCTGGTCGTCGTCGTATGGATCGTGCGCCTCATCAATCCGGCAGATGCCGGTCTGCTCTTTGGCGGCTATGCGCCCGCCGGAGTTCCCGACGATATCATCCACCTCGAACCCCCACGCTGGCTCACCATCCTTCGCTCTTACCTGGCGTGACGGAGGACGCGCTAGAAAAACGGTCGACACATAAGCGGGGGCGAACGTTGAGATAACGTCCGCCCCCGCTTTGCTTTAGCCAGGCTGTTATGGATGGGCGTGACGGCTACTCGTCGCGCTTTTCCTCGTGGCGAGCGGCAGCCCGCGCATCGTGGATGCCCTTGATTGCAGCATGGCGGGCGGTGCGAGCATCGTGCATGGCGTCGCGCGCCTCAGCGGCCGTGGCCTTGGCAGAGCGCAGCTTGGCGGCCAAGTCGGGGTTGGTCTCGGCAACCGCGGCGATCGTGGGGCCGTCGAGCTCCTCTTGCGTGGGCTCGGCCAAAAAGTCGATAGCATACTGGGCGGCCACCATGGAGCCCTTTGCCAGCACGGTCTCGTCAATCTTGTAGAAGCAAGAATGTTGGGCGTACGTGGCGCCAATCTGGGGGTTGCGCGTGCCAACAAAGGCGAGCACGCCCGGCACGCGGCGCAGGTACTCCGAGAAGTCCTCGCCCGAAAGCGTGCCGCGATAATGGCCTTCGCCCGCGGGGCCCAAGCACTTGACCACGGCCTGACGACAACGCTCGCTCGAGGCGACGTCGTTTTCGACCTTGTAGTTGGCGATGGTGTAGTCGGTAAGTTCGGCCTCTGCGCCCAGGGCTGCCGCGGTGTGCTCCACGATGCGGCGCATAAGCTCGGGCATTTCCTCGTGCGTCTTGTCGCCATAGGTGCGCACCGTGCCGGCGAGGTAGGCCGTGCCGGCGATAACGTTGCGCGCGGTGCCGCCGTGCAGCTCGCCGACGGTGATGACAGCCGGCTCGTAGGGGCTGATCTCGCGCGAGACGATGGTCTGCAGGGCGTTGACGATCTCGGCAGCCACCATAACGGCGTCGTGGCCGCGCTGGGGCATGGCGCCATGGCACGAGGTGCCGCGGACATCGATGCGGAACCAGTCGGTGTTTGCCATGCGCGGGCCGGGCTCACAGCTCACGGTGCCGGCGTCGACTTCGCTCCAGATATGCGCGGCGTAGGCACCATCGACGCCGTCGAGCACGCCCGTGCCGATCATGAGCTTGGCGCCCTGGCCGTTTTCCTCGCTGGGCTGGAAGACGATGCGGACCTCGCCGTGGATGTCGTCGGTCATATGGCGCAGGATCTGCAGCGTGCCGAGCATCATGGCGATGTGGCAGTCGTGGCCGCAGGCGTGCATGCAGCCCTCGTTGACGCTGGCAAACTCCTCGCCGGTCTGCTCGGTAACGGGCAGGGCGTCGATGTCGGCGCGCAGTAGGATACGGCGGCGCGGCGTGCCGTCCTCGCGATAGGCGTCGGGCGCGGTGCCGCGAAGGGTCGCCACCAGGCCCGTCTTGAGGGGACGCTCGTAGGGGATATTCATGGCGTCGAGCTGGTTGGCGATGTCGGAGGTCGTGCGCTCCTCGGCAAGGCTCAACTCCGGGTGCTTATGGAAGTGGCGGCGCTGCTTGATGATGTAGGGCTCAAACTCGGCGGCGATATCTCGGATGGCCGCGGTGACATCGTCTGCCGCGCGAGCCTCGGTCGCCGCCATAATCTGCTGTGCCTTGGTCTTCGTCATGGTCGATTTGCTCCTTGCTGGGTTGATCGCAAAATCGTACAGGCTCTCTCCAGTATGCCACCTGCCGCTAGGGCTGGTAAAGTTGCCGTTTGCCGCTTGGGGTTTTGTTACAAGGGCGGGGGAGTACACTCGGGGGTGTTGATTTCCTGCCAGAGATGGGGATGCCCATGCAACATATCGATCGGATTATCCGCTCCAAGAACGTCTTTACCGCGCAAGACGGCATCGATGCCGCCCGCGAGCTGGCGATTGCCATCGCAGGCGACCGTATCGTCGCAGTCGGTGCGCCCGATGACGTGATTGCCGCCGCGCCTGCCGCCACGCCGGTTATCGACTACGGTGAGCAGTTTGTCTGCCCCGGTTTCCATGACGCTCATCTGCACTTCTTCCATACCTCGGTCGGTTCCTCGCCGTACATGCTCATGGATATGGGCACGTCCGAGGCGGCGCTGGTGCAACATGCGCTCGAGTTTTCCCAGGACCTGCCCGACGACGCTTGGGTTGTGACGCAGGGCTGGCGCGACTACCGTTGGGACCCGCCCGAGCATCCTACCAAGGCGTCGCTCGATGTGGCATTCCCCGATCGTCCCTGTGTTATGTATTCGGGCGACGGGCACACGCTGTGGCTCAACAGCCGCGCACTCGATGCACTCGGCGTCACGCGCGACAGCGAGCCACCGGCGGGCGGCAGCTACGACAAGGACGCAAACGGCGAGCTCACGGGTATTGCTCACGAGGCGGCTGCCATGCAGCTGCTACCGCGCTGCCTTGAGTGGCTGGGCGAAGGTCGCATCGCAAGCGCTTACGCCGATCAAATGAGGCGCATGGCCGAGCAGGGTATTACTTCGATCTGCGATATGTCGCTCATGCCCATGCCGGGCTGCGATTTTATCCGCGACGACGTCTACGACAAACTGCAGGCAGCCGGCAAGCTGGGCATCCGAGCCCATCTGTTTCCCACGCTGCTGGATGACCAGTCGCGTCTGGAAGAGCTGCAGGTACGTTACGCGAACAACGCGCTGCTTTCGGCGCCGGGTTTTAAGCAGTTCTTCGACGGCGTGTCGAGCGAACACACGGCATATCTCACTGAGCCCTATACCAATCCGCGCTTCCCGGGCGACCAGGGCCGTCTGACGGTCCCGGTTGAGCGCATGCGCAAACTGGTTCTGGCGGCCGCGGAGCGCGGTCACACCGTGCGCATCCACGTCATTGGTGACGGTGCGATTCATGCCGCGCTGGATATCTTCGAGGAGGCGGCCGATCTGTACGGCCTGCCCCAGCACGGCCATAACACGCTCGAGCACCTGGAGAACCTTCTGCCCGAGGACATCGACCGCCTGCGCAAGCTCAACGTGGTTGCTTCGAGCCAGCCCTGCCATATCACGCTCGACCCGGGTGGTCCGGAGCGCGATCTGGGCCTGGAGCGCAGCCGCATCATGTGGCCGTTCGCAACCTATAAGCAGCGCGGCATTCGCCAAGCCTTCGGTACCGACAGCCCTATCACGCCCGTTACCAGCATGAACGTGCTCTACACGGCTATTACGCGCCAGGACCCCAAAAGCCACTGGCCCGAGGGCGGCTGGTTGCCGAGCGAGCGCATCGATGCAGCAACGGCTCTGCGCAACTACACCCTGGGCAGCGCCTATGCAGCGGGCGACGAGCAAAACCTCGGCAGCTTGGAGCCCGGCAAGTACGCCGACCTGGTAGTCCTGGACCAAAACCCGCTCACCGTTGATCCCCAAGAACTTCAAGCCACCAAAGTCCAAGCCACCTACCTGGCAGGCAACTTGATTTACGAGCGCTAACCCCACATCCCACCCCTCAGTTGTGGTGAAATAGTCCCTAAAATCGGCCTTCAAGCCCAAAAACAGGAACTATTCCACCGCAACTTAAAAGAGCGCGTCCCAACAACGTGCCCCCTATCTTGTGCATTCCATCCGCATCGCCATTTTGCTGCACTGACTTTTCTGAATGCCGGGCCCTAGTTAGTCAACCTGGCTCCCAGGGCGGACCGGAGGGCATGAAGTTTGTCGCGAGTTCCGCACGCAAAGGAAAGCACTTAATGTGCTTTCCGTCTTGCGCAGGACTGTAGAGCAGCAAACTTCATGCCCTCCGGTCCGCCCCGGGAGCCACCGCTAAGTTATCCCCCGGCATTCAGAAAATCTAAGTGCCAAAAAATAAGATTTTTTGACTCCGTGTTGTATAACCCGCCATTCGTGGGTACCATTCAACGCGTACGCAAACAAAAAGGGTTAATTCGCGTGGTATAACCGCGCGGCCCAAAAAGGAGGAGACAAGCATGTCGTCTTTGAAGCCGCTTGCGGATCGTGTTCTGGTCAAGCCCGACGAGGCCGAGCAGAAGACCGCTTCTGGTCTGTATATCGCCAGCAACGCTCAGGAGAAGCCGCAGCGTGGCACCATCGTTGCCGTTGGCGCCGGCAAGGTCAACGACAAGGGTGAGCGCATCCCCATGGACGTCAAGGTCGGTGACGTTGTCATCTACGGTAAGTTCGGTGGCAACGAGGTCAAGGTCGACGGCGAGAAGTATCTGCTGATGCGCGCCGACGACATCTACGCCGTCGTCGAGGCCTAGTCTCGTCAGAATCTCTGATTCGTCTTTGAACGCGCCCGCCGCACAGGACTCGGAAGCGGCGACGCGAGTCACATTTCTTTTGGAGGATTACCTACCATGGCAAAGAACATTACGTTCAACACCGATGCCCGCGCTAAGCTTGCCAAGGGCGTCAACACTCTGGCCGACGCCGTTACCGTCACCATGGGCCCCAAGGGTCGCTACGTTGCGCTGCAGCGCACGTTCGGTGCCCCGACCATCACCAACGACGGCGTTTCCGTCGCCAAGGAGATCGAGCTCGAGGACAACATCGAGAACATGGGCGCTCAGCTGGTGAAGGAGGTCGCCACCAAGACCAACGACACCGTGGGTGACGGCACCACCACCGCAACCCTGCTCGCCCAGGCCATCGTCAACGACGGTTTGCGCAACGTCGCCGCTGGCGCCAACCCGCTGGCCATCCGTCGCGGCATCGACAAGGCCGTTAACGCCGCCGTCGCCGAGATGAAGAAGCAGGCCAAGCCGGTCGAGACCAAGGAGCAGATCGCTTCCGTCGGTACCATCTCCGCTGGTGACCCCGAGGTCGGCGAGAAGATCGCCGAGGCCATGGAGGTCGTGGGCAAGGACGGCGTCATCACCGTCGAGGATTCCCAGACGTTCGACATCACCATCGACACCGTCGAGGGCATGCAGTTCGACAAGGGCTATGTCTCCGCTTACTTCGTCACGGACAACGACCGCATGGAGGCCGTGATGAAGGATCCGTACATCCTCATCACCGACCAGAAGATCTCCAGCGTTCAGGACATCATGCCCGTTCTCGAGGCTGTCCAGCGCGCTGGCCGTGGCCTGCTCATCATCGCTGAGGACATCGACGGCGAGGCTCTGCCTACCCTGGTCCTCAACAAGATCCGTGGCGCCCTCAACGTCTGCGCCGTCAAGGCCCCGGGCTACGGCGATCGCCGCAAGCGCATCCTCGAGGACATCGCCGTCCTCACCGGTGGCCAGGCTGCCCTGGACGAGCTGGGCGTGAAGGTCGCTGACATCACCGCCGATATGCTCGGTACCGCTAAGTCCGTCACCATCTCCAAGGACAACACCGTCGTCGTCGGCGGCGCTGGCTCCAAGGAGGCCATCGACGCCCGTATCGCTCAGATCAAGGGCGAGATGGAGAACACCACCTCTGACTTCGACCGCGAGAAGCTCCAGGAGCGCCTGGCCAAGCTCTCCGGTGGCGTTGCCGTCATCAAGGTCGGCGCTGCTACCGAGTCCGAGCTCAAGGAGATCAAGCACCGCGTCGAGGATGCCCTGCAGGCTACCCGCGCTGCTGTCGAGGAGGGCATTGTCGCCGGTGGCGGCGTCGCCTTCATGGACGCTGCTCCTGCGCTCGACGCTGTCGAGATCGACGACCCCGAGGAGAAGATCGGCGTCGACATCGTCAAGAAGGCTCTGACCGCTCCGGTCGCTACCATCGCCAAGAACGCTGGCTTTGAGGGCGCCGTCGTGGTCGACAAGGTTGCCGAGCTGCCTGCCGGCCAGGGTCTCAACTCTGCCAACGGCGAGTGGGGCGACATGATCGAGATGGGCGTCCTCGACCCCGTCAAGGTCAGCCGCGTCACCCTTCAGAACGCTGCTTCTGTCGCCAGCCTGATCCTCATCACCGAGGCTACCGTCTCCGATGTGCCCAAGAACACTCAGCTTGAGGACGCTATCGCTGCTGCTACCGCTGGTCAGCAGGGCGGCGGTATGTACTAAGGCCGACAAGGTCTAGAACTCCCACCGGGAATCCGGGGGCGTGACGGGGCTTCTCTCCGGAACGTCCTCGGACATGCAAAGAGGCTCCGCATCGCGCTTCGCGCTGCGGAGCCTCTTTGCGTCCTGCGGAATATTCCGGAGAGAAGTCCCCGTCCCGCCCCCGGATTCCCTGCGTTTACGGCCTTGAGGTCGGCGTGGGCGGAGATCGTGGCTGATGGGGATACGTGTCCCGGTCGCTGTTTCGCGGCTTTGCCGCGAAAGGCGCGTTACTTTGGGATGGGTGGGGAACGTGGTTGTTGCGGCAACTGATCTCCGCCACAAATTACCCTTGGCATACTTGCGCGAAAACCTGCTCGTGCTACACTTGCAATTGCTGTTTCAGGGCGGGGTGGAATTCCCCACTGGCGGTAAATCGGGCGGTGCCAAAGGGGTACCGTGGCGCAGGTGAGATGCCTGCGACCGAGCCGATGAGTCCGCGACCCGTGTGTGCGTTGGTTCGCATGCCGGCTGAACTGGTGAGATCCCAGTACCAACGGTTAGAGTCCGGATGAAAGAGGCAGGTGATCTTATGTCTGAACAGTCGCAGCATATCCATTTTGAGAACACGAATAGGTGGAGCACCAAACAGCTCGTTACCATGGCGTTGATGTGCGCCTTGGGCGCCCTGTTTATGTACGTGCAGCTGCCTATCCTTCCTTCGGCGCCGTTTTTGACGTATGACCCGTCGCTGGTACCGGCGATGGTGTGCGGGTTTGCGTATGGTCCTGGCGCCGGCACTGCTGTTGCCGCTATGGCTATCGTTATCCATGCGCTCACCACGGGTGACTGGGTCGGCGCGCTTATGAACCTGGTTGCCACGCTGGGCTACATTCTGCCTGCGGCTATCGTCTATCAGAAGATGCATACCTATAAGGGTGCCGTGATTGGCCTGGTGCTCGGCGTTATTGCCGCTACGGCGTTGTCTATGGTCGCAAACCTTACCATTGGCGTATGGTTCTGGTATGGCTCGGTCGATGTGATCGCCCCGCTCATGATTCCTGCCGTGCTGCCGTTCAACCTTATCAAGACCGTGCTTAACTCGGTGTTGACACTGGCGGTGTATAAAGCGGTCTCCAACCTCATCACGCCTAAAAAGGACCAGGTCAAAGGCCGCGCATGATTGAGTGTCGGGGCGTTTCCTTTAGCTATGACGGTGCCGTACCGGCGCTCGACGGCGTCGATCTGAATATCGAGGACGGCGAGTTTTTCTGCATCCTCGGTGGCAATGGGTCGGGCAAGTCGACGTTTGCCAAGCATCTGAATGCGCTGTTGCAGCCCGATGCGGGCACGGTACGCATCAACGGCATGGATGCGTCCGACCCCGAGCTGGTCTACGACATTCGTTCGACCGCGGGCATGGTATTCCAGAATCCCGACGACCAGCTGGTGGCAACGCTTGTCGAAGATGACGTTGCGTTTGGTCCCGAAAACCTTGGCGTGCCATCGGCGCAAATTGCGCAGCTCGTACGCGAGGCGCTGAAGGGTGTGGGCCTGGTGGGCTTTGAGCGCCACGAGACCCATGCGCTTTCGGGCGGCCAAAAGCAGCGCGTGGCGCTTGCCGGCGTGCTCGCCATGGAACCGCGCGTGCTCATATTGGACGAGGCTTCCTCGATGCTCGATCCGCGTGGACGCAAGGGCCTCATGAAGGCTTGCCGCGCGTTGCACGCTCGCGGCATGACCATCGTGATGATTACGCACTTTATGGAGGAGGCTGCCGAGGCCGATCGTGTCGCCGTGTTTCAGACGGGACGAGTTGCCATGCTGGGCACGCCCGATGAGATTCTGACGCGGGCGAATGAACTCGTTCAGCTCAACCTTGACATGCCAGAGTCGTGCCGTTTGGGCATGGCACTTCGTGCGGAGGGCGTGCCCGTTTGCGCGCAGGTACGTGAGGCGGATATGGTCGCCGAGATTGCGCAGGCTTATGCCGAGCGAAGTGGGGCAGGCATCGCGGGGCAGTCTTCCGTATCCCAGTCGGAAATCGCTGACGGCACTGTTCCGGTAGACAACGAGGGCAACGCGTCGGAGCCCGTCATCGAGCTATCCCATGTTTCGTACAGTTATTCGCTCAGTCCGCGCGAGCGCCGCCGCTGGCATAAGCGCTCGGCCACTGCGGGCAAATCGAGCAAACAGGCTCTCTGGGGAAACGACCCAAGCAGCCCGTGGGCGCTGCGCGATGTATCGCTGACGGTGCGTCGCGGCGAGTTCCTGGGCTTGGCAGGTCATACCGGTTCGGGTAAGTCGACGCTGGTCCAGCATCTCAACGGTTTGATTCGCCCCCAGGAGGGATCCGTTCGCGCGCTGGGGCTCGATCTGTCAAACAAGAAAGACGCCGCCGCGGTTAAGGCCAAGGTCGGCGTGGTGTTTCAATATCCTGAGCGTCAGCTGTTTGCCGAAACCGTGGCGCAGGACGTGGCGTTTGGTCCACATAACCTTGGCTTGCCGCAAGATGAAGTCGACCGTCGTGTCGAGTCATCGCTCTCACGCGTGGGCCTCGACCTTTCCACGGTCGGCGACAAGAGTCCCTTTGAGCTTTCGGGCGGTCAGCAACGGCGTGTGGCATTCGCCGGCGTGCTCGCCATGGAGCCCGAAGTCCTGGTGCTCGATGAGCCCATGGCGGGGCTCGATCCGGCTGCGCGCAGGGATTTCCTTGAGCTTATCGATCGACTTCACCGCGATGGCCTGACCGTTGTCATGGTTTCGCATAGTATGGATGACCTGGCCAATTGCTGCGACCGTATTGTCGTGATGAACGAGGGCGCGGTGTTTGCCGAGGGCACGCCCGCTCAGGTTTTTGCGCATGCCGATGAGCTTAAATCAATCGGCTTGGGCGTTCCCGCCGCCCAGCGTATGGCGCTGGCGCTTACGGAGGCGGGCGTGCCGCTGCGCTTTGACGGCCTCTATACGGTTGAGTCGCTGACAGACGAGTTGGTGGACCTGCTAATCGGTTGCTCGGGCGGTCCTTCTAACGTCGCGGACATTGCTAAATTCAAGACGGTCGCGCGAGAGAAGGGCTGCTAATGGAGGCGTTTTCGTTTGGCAGCTACTATCCCGGCGATAGTGCGATCCACCGCCTGGACCCGCGAACTAAGTTGCTCTTGGGCTTTGTGTTTCTGATCACGACGCTGACCGTCGGCGGCTTCCGCGGACTGGCCCCTGTCGCAATGTTTGTCGTGCTGATCTATGCCGTGTCTCGGGTGCCGGTTCGTCGCGTTCTGTCGTCGATGGCGCCGCTGCTGGCAATCGTCGTCGTGGTCGCGGTGCTCAACTTGTTTACCGACCAGAGCGGGCGCATTCTGTGGCAGCTCGGCTTTTTGCAGATAAGCGAGGGCTCGCTGCATTCCGCCGCCTTTATGGCGTGCCGCCTGACCTTGATGATGGCCGGTATGAGCGCTATCACGCTCACCACGCCGACGCTCGACCTCACTGCGGGCTTTGAGCGTCTGCTCGCACCGTTTGCGCGCGTGGGGCTTCCGGCGCATGAGCTCGGCATGATCATGGGTATCGCGTTGCGCTTTATGCCGCAGTTCGCTACCGAGATGAAGCAGACGGCCGATGCGCAGGCGAGCCGCGGTGCGCGCGTGACGGGAGGCCCGCTCGGCGGCGTGCGTATGCTCGGCAGTGTGGCCATTCCGCTGTTCACGGGCGTGTTCCGTCATGCCGAGACGCTTTCGGCCGCCATGGATGCGCGTTGCTATCACGGCGAACAGGGACGCACGCGTCTGCATGCACTTACGTTTGGCCGCGGCGATGCGTTGGCGGCGGTGGTGACGGCGTTGCTGCTCATCTGCGTCATCGTCATCAACCTTCAACTTGTTTAGGCGCGATTCGAGCGCAAGAAAGGGGTCCCTATGACCGACAACGACCGCACGGCTCAGCTTGAGCGCGCCTGTTCGTATCTCAGGCGCATTCCGGCGTGGTATCTGGCCACGACCGATGTAGCCGACGGGCATCAGCCTCGCGTGAGGCCGTTTTCGTTTGCCATGGTCGATGACGGTAAACTGTGGTTTTGTACGTCGCGCGACAAAGATGTGTGGGCGGAGCTGAGCGCGAATCCCAAGTTTGAGCTCTCGGGCTGGAAGCCGGGGGAATGTTGGATCGTATTGACCGGCGAAGCCGCACTTGAGGACGACGCAGTTGCGAGCGACAAGGTGCGTCAAGCGGGTTTTAAGCACATGGTGGGCATTGGCGAGGAACACGAGAGTGCCAACGACGGCCGCCTTGCTTTCTTTTCGGTCCGCAACATTGCCGCGCGCTTCTGTGATATCGACGGCAGCGAGGAGCGCCTGGAGCTCTAGCGTGTCTCAAATTAACTACCCGTTCTGAATTAGCTAGTGCCAGGAGGACACATGGACGGATTGAATACGGTTTTGGAGTATCTGACGTCAGTGCCGGCATGGTATTTGGCGACGAGCGTTGACGGACAGCCGCATGTGCGTCCGTTTTCGTTTGCGCAGATCCAGGACGGCAAGCTGTGGTTTGTAACGGCGCGCACCAAAGATGTGTGGCAGGAGCTGCTGCAAAACCAGCGCTTTGAGGCCACGAGTTGGTGGCCGGGCCATGGCTGGCTCATCTTGCGCGGGCGTGCCGGCTTGGATGACCGGGCTTTAGACGAAATGCGCGAAGCCGGGTGGAAGCATCTAGAGCACCTGGGCGAGCACTATGAGGGGCCTAACGACCCCACGCTCGTCTTCTTTAGCGTCGAGGATCCCGAGGCTTTTATCTGCAATCACGACGAATGGGTGCCGGTCGAGCTCTAGCCGGCTGGCTCATCCTAACAACTTGGTTTTCGCATGGGCGGGCCCCGTATTGCCCGGTGCCGTTAGGAGCGCCGGTCAATACGGGGCCCGCTCCATTTGTCAATTCCTTCAAGCGAATGTGTCGGGATTGTTTCAATGCATGAATATGCAAGCCATTTACGTGTTCATGCATCTTTTGGTGCTAAAGTTTCAACCCACTTCATAACAACCGCTGCGAAATGCGCATCGGTGCATAAATCGCAGACAAGGAGTCTGATATGTCTTTGAAGGTTGGAATCGTCGGCGCGGCTGGATATGCCGGCGCCGAACTCATTCGCCTCGTGCTTGGCCATCCCGAGTTTGAACTTGTCGCCATTACGTCCAACGCCGATGCCGGCCAGCCGCTGTCCGCGGTGTATCCGAGCTTTGCTGGCGTGAGCGATCTGGTTTTCACCACGCATGACGCCCCCGAGCTTAAATCCTGCGACGCCGTCTTCTTGGCCGTGCCGCACACGGCTGCCATGGCACAGGTGCCCGCACTGCTTGCATCTGGCGTCTCCTGCTTCGATCTTTCGGCCGATTACCGTCTGAGCGACGCGTCTGTCTTTGAGGCATGGTATGCCGCCGAGCACACGAGCCCCGAGTTGCTCAAGACCCGCGCTTTCGGCCTGCCCGAGCTGTTCTGCCAAGACTTGGAGATCGCCGCATCTGACCATGCCGACGGCAAACCCGTGTTGGTCGCCTGCGCTGGTTGCTATCCCACCGCAACGAGCCTTGCCGCCGCGCCCGCCGTGCGCGCCGGCTGGGTTGCCCAGAGCGGCCCCGTGATCGTTGATGCCATTAGCGGCGTGACGGGTGCCGGTAAGTCCTGTAACGCTCGCACCCATTTTTGTGGCGCAGACGAGAACCTGGAGGCCTATGGCGTAGGCAAGCATCGTCATACGCCCGAGATTGAGCAGATCCTTGGTCTGACCGATCGTGTCGTCTTCACCCCGCATCTGGCACCGCTCAAGCGCGGCCTGCTCTCCACGGTGACGCTGCCGCTCACGCCGCAGGCTATCGATACCTTGACCCTTGAGGACGTTGTCGACTATTACAAGCAGTTCTACGCTGGACGCACCTTCGTGCGCGTACTCGATGCCGGCCAGCAGCCCAAGACGGCTTCGGTCGTCGGCACCAACGCCGCCCAGATTGGCCTCGCGCTCAACAAGCGTGCGGGCGTGCTGGTGGCGACGGGCGCCATCGACAATCTGTGCAAGGGCGCTGCGGGCCAAGCAGTCCAGTGCGCCAATATCGTCTTTGGCTTTGACGAGCGACGAGGCTTGCCCACAGTGGCGTGCCCGGTGTAGCACATTCGATTGTTAACGATTTGGTAGTCGGGCATCGAGTGGGGCGCCACTCTTAAGCTGGTCTCATGATTACGACTGGCATGGCGCACCAACCGATGTCCGTTTTTTGTTTGACATAAGGAGTCATAAAGACGATGAATACCGAGCTGTTTGATATCAAGATTCGCGCCGTCGAGGGTGGCGTTACGGCTGCGGCTGGTTTTAAGGCTGCAGGCATCCACGCTGGGTTCCGCAAGAACCCCGAGCGTCTGGATTACGCGCTCGTCGTGCCCGATAAACCCTGTCCCGGTGCCGGCGTGTTTACCACCAATCGCTTTTGCGCGGCGCCCGTGCAGGTGAGCCGTGCCAACCTGGGCGGTGCCGACAAGGGCTACGGAATCATCGCCGGCGTTTCGGTCAACTCTGGCAATGCTAACGCCGCCACGGGTGAGACCGGCCTTGCATGCGCGCGCGAGACGTGCAGCATCGCATCGCAGGTCATCGGCTGTGAGCCCCAGCAGATTCTGGTTGCCTCCACGGGTGTGATTGGCCAGATTCTGCCGATCGACACGTTTGAGACCGCCATTCCTGCCGCCTACGAGGCGCTCTCCGCCCACGGTGGCGCCGATGCCGCTCGCGCCATCATGACGACCGACACGCACTCCAAGGAGTACGCCGTGTCCTACGTCAGCGAGGCGGCGGGTCATGCGGGTAATGTCTATACGGTAGGCGGCATGTGCAAGGGCTCGGGCATGATCATGCCCAACATGGCCACCATGATCGCAGTTATCACCACCGATGCCCCCGTCGAGCCTGCGGCACTTCATGCCCTGCTGCTCTCGACCGTCAAGCAGACCTTTAACAAGGTAACGGTCGATTCCGACACCTCGACCAACGACACCTGCATCATGCTTGCCTCCGGCGCCGCTGCCGCAGATGTCGAGCCTATCGTCGAGGGCTCCGATGCCTTTGACGAGTTGGCATTTGCTGTGCACGAGGTGTGCGAGAGCCTGGCGCGCAATATCGCCGCCGATGGTGAGGGCGCATCCAAGCTTGTTACGGTCAACGTTACCGGCGCCGTGAACGACGAGGAAGCCGATATCGCCGCCCGTGCCGTTGCCAACTCGCCGCTCGTTAAGACCTGCATCGCCGGCCACGACTGCAACTGGGGTCGCGTTGCTATGGCACTCGGCAAGTGCGGCGTGAAGTTTAATCAGGAAGACGTTTCCATCGACATGATGGGCATGCCTGTCTGTCGCGATGGTCTGACTGTTCCCTTTGACGAGGACGAGGCTCTACGACGTTTCGAGGCGCCAGAGATCGTGATCTCGGCCGACCTGGGCGCAGGCGACGCGGCAACGACCGTGTGGACCTGCGACCTCACGCATGAGTACATCTCCATCAACGGTGACTACCGTTCCTAGATTCCGGGCACGCTGCGCATCTTGCCGCGATTGCGGACAGCGGAGCACGGCGCGATAACGATATGAAAGACGAGGCAGATTATGAAATTCGCACGCGATTGTCGTTCGAGCGAATCCAACGAAGCAACCGCGCAGCTGCTGTTCGAAGCGCTGCCGTGGATTAAGAACCTGACCGGCAAGACGGTTGTTATCAAATATGGCGGAGCCGCCATGGTTGATGAGCAGCTGCGCCGCGACGTGATGAGCGACATCGTTTTGCTCAAGATCATCGGTATGCGCCCCGTCATCGTGCACGGCGGCGGCAAGGCTATCAACGAGGCGCTGAGCCATTACGATATTCCCGTCGAGTTTAAGAACGGCCAGCGCGTGACCACGCCGGCGACTATGGATATCGTGCGCGAGGTGTTGGGCGGCAAGGTCAACCAGGAGCTGGTTGCTGCCATCAACCACCACGGCAACCTGGCCGTGGGCGTGTCGGGCAGCGATGCCGGCACGCTCATCGCCGAGCCGCTCGACCCCGAGCTCGGTCGCGTGGGCAAAGTGACGCACGTCAACACCGACTATATCGAGCGCTTACTCGACAGCGAGTACATCCCCGTCATCGCAACCGTCGCGGCGGGGGAGGACGGCGGTTTCTTCAACATCAACGCCGATACCGCCGCCGGTGCCGTTGCTGCGGCGCTCCACGCGCATAAGGCGATCTTTTTGACCGATGTCGATGGCCTGTACAAGGACTTTAGCGACAAGGACTCGCTTATCTCCAACCTAACGCTCGACGAGGTTAACGAGATGCTCTACGGCGGCGAGGTCGATAAGGGCATGATTCCCAAACTGCGCGCGGCCGTCGATGCGCTTGCCGGCGGCGTATTTCGTGCTCACATCATCAACGGCACCACGCCGCATTCGCTGCTGCTGGAGCTGCTGACCGATGCCGGCGTCGGTACCGTGATCCATTCCACCGAGACGGCTTACGAGTTCGATACGCATCCGCATCCGCTTTCGACGTTTGCTGCGCGTCTGACCGAGAACCTCGACGAGGTCGAGAAGCTTCAGACGGTCTAGCTGACCCGCAGCCGCCCCATTCCTGCACCCATAGGTCTGCGCCGTCCGGCGCTCAACGAAAGGCATCCCATGTCACTTGCAGCTCAGCAATCGCTTGAATCCCATTACGTTATGCATACCTTTGGCCGCTCTCCGGTCGAGTTTGTCGAGGGTCACGGCATGAAGCTCACCGGCGACGATGACCGTGAGTACCTCGACTTTCTTGCCGGCATCGGCGTGTGCAGCCTAGGTCATGGCAACCTGGCTGTGCTCTCGGCGCTCGAGGCACAGACCAAAAAGCTCATGCATGTCTCCAACTATTTCTACATCGAGCAGCGCGGACAGGTCGCGGCGCTGCTGTCCAAGCTTGCTAACGACGACGTAGATGGTGCGCGCGTGCTTGCCGATGCCATTGTCGCCGGCGATGAGACCACGGCAGCTGCTCTTGGTGCCCCGGCTGCGGGCGAGCGGGTGTGGGAGACGTTCTTTGCCAACTCCGGCGCCGAGGCCAACGAGGGCTCGATGAAGCTCGCGCGCCTGTACGCCAAGCGTGCCGGTAATGGCGGCAACACCATCGTGTGCATGCGCGGTGGCTTCCACGGTCGTACGCTCGAGACCATTGCCGCCACCATGCAGGATTGGCTGCAGGACAGCTTCCGCCCGCTGCCGGGTGGCTTTGTGGCCTGCACGCCCAACGATGTCGATGAACTGCGTGCAATCTTTAAGCAGCTGGGGAGCGAGATTTGTGCCGTGATGCTCGAGCCGATCCAGGGTGAGAGTGGCGTGCACCCCATGACCGAGGAGTTTATGGCGGCAGCGCGCGACCTGGCACACGAAGTGGGCGCCGTGCTTATCGCCGACGAGGTCCAGTGCGGCATCTTCCGCTCCGGCAAGCCATTTGCATTCCAAACCTATGGCGTGGAGCCTGACATCATGAGCCTTGCCAAGGGCATTGCCGACGGCGTGCCCATGGGTGCCGTCGTGGCAAAGAAGGAGATTGCCGACGTGTTTAAGCCCGGCGATCATGGTTCGACCTTCGGCGGTAGCTGCTTGGCCATCGCGGCGTGTGCCGCGACGCTCTCCGCGCTTGTGCGCGGCGATTATGCCGAGCATGCCGCCAAGGTGGGCGCCTATATGGAGCAGGCGCTGGCTAAGCTTCCGCATGTGGTAGAGGTGCGTGGCCGTGGCCTGATGCTCGGCTGCGATCTTGACGATACTGCGGGTGATGCACACGACGTTGTGGCCCGTGCATTGGGGGCCGGTGCCGTAATCAACGCTACGGGTGCCCATACGCTGCGTTTCCTGCCGCCACTCGTCTGCGAGGAAGCCGACGTGGACAGCCTGATCGAGATCCTGTCGGATGTCTTGGGCTAACGCGGCGCAATAACTCAATTTGGACCGGGTTCCGGACTGTGGGCGTGTCCTATGCGGCATGATTCAGCGGTCTGGAGCCCGTTTTGCCTTAGATTTGCTAAGGCAGGGAGACCTGCTGGTCAAAAAACATCAAATATGAGTACTGTTACCGATTTGGTAGCAGCAATTTTGGACTAATAAGGCCAGATAGCAAGTCGAAATGACGATGAAAGCACGATTTTGATCTAACTGTTAGTCCTTATAATGGACATATGTTGCGTAACTTAAGCAAATACTGTCTATTTATATGTTGCAAACAAAGTAGCAGTACTCATTTTTGCCATTTTTTGACCACGGCCTTTGTGACAGACGTGCTGACGGGTTCGAATCCCTCTGCGATGGGCCTGAAAAAAGAAAGGCCTCCATCGCTGGAGGCCTAACAATTCAGTGGTGGGCGATGAGGGATGTCCGCGTGCGGCTGGCGCCGCCCGCTTTCGCTTCGGGTCTACGGCCCTCGCGTGCTGCGCTGGAAAACGCTTGCGCGTTTCCTCAGCTCCGCACCCTTGCGGGTTCGAATCCCCCTGCGATGGGCGCAAACAAAAACGGTCCCCTTTCGGGGACCGCTTCCAATTCGGTGGTGGGCGATGAGGGATGTCGCGTGCAGCTTCGCCGCCCGCTCTCGCTTCGGGCCTACGGCCCTCGCGTGCTGCGCTGGAAAACGCTTGCGCGTTTCCTCAGCTCCGCACCCTGTCGGGTTCGAATCCCTCTGCGATGGGCCCAGAAAAGAAAGGCTCCCATTGCTGGGAGCCTAACAATTCAGTGGTGGGCGATGAGGGATTCGAACCCCCAGCCTTGTGCGTGTAAAGCACCTGCGCTAACCGTTGCGCCAATCGCCCGTGCGGAGAGAGTATAGCAAAACAATCGCCCCATTCACCTCATATCCATTAAAGGTAACTGGCGCGTGTCGGCACGGAGCTGATTCAGTTGAGATTGCCTGAACATTCCGCCCCTCTTTACGCCCTCGGGTATACTCAAAAGCTACTGATTCGATTTGACGCCCAGCAACAGCAGAGGGGATAGTATATGTGCGGTTTTGTCGGTTTTGTCGGTGGGACGGATAACCAATCCGAGGTGCTCACCAAGATGATGGACCGCATCGTCCATCGCGGTCCCGACATGGGCGGCCAGTTTATCGACGGCCGCGTTGCCCTCGGCTTCCGTCGCCTGTCGATCCTCGACTTGACCGAGGCTGGCGCCCAACCCATGGCCAACGAGGACGGTAGCGTCGTCATTGTCTTCAACGGCGAGATCTACAACTTCCAAGAACTCCGTTCCGAGCTCGAGGCCAAGGGCTACAAGTTCCACTGCGGCGCCGACACCGAGAGCCTCCTACACGGCTACGAGGAGTGGGGCGAGGCCGTACTCGATCGCTTGCGCGGTATGTACGCCTTCGTCATCTGGGACAAAAAGAAGAACAAGCTTTTTGGCGCCCGCGACATCTTTGGCATCAAGCCGCTTTACTACTATCCCATG
The DNA here is from genome assembly GCF_040092475.1 of Collinsella sp. CLA-ER-H10. Lineage (NCBI taxonomy): Bacteria > Bacillati > Actinomycetota > Coriobacteriia > Coriobacteriales > Coriobacteriaceae > Collinsella > Collinsella sp. CLA-ER-H10. The sequence goes on along the minus strand of NZ_JBBNLM010000003.1, from coordinate 105,356 downwards.
GCCGATGCGGGCGACGGCGCTCCGGGCGTGCTCTTTGGTTCCGAGATCAAGAGCTTCCTGGACTACCCGCACTTCCACAAGGCGGTCAACAAAAAGGCTCTGCGTCCGTACATGACGCTGCAGTATTCGGCGACTGAGGAGACCTTCTTCGAGGGTGTCTACAAGCTGCCGCCGGCGCACTACTTTACCGTCGATATCCCGACCGGCAAGATGAACATCGAGCGCTACTGGGATTGCGATTACTCTGCCGTCGAGAAGCCGTTCGAGGAGTATGTCGACGAGCTGGACGAGGTCGTGCACGAGAGCGTCGAGGCCCATCGCATCGCCGACGTCAAGGTCGCGTCGTTCCTCTCCGGTGGCGTCGACTCCAGCTACATCGCCGCTTGCCTCATGCCCGACAAGACCTTCTCGGTGGGCTTTGACTACAAGAACTTCAACGAGACCAACTACGCCAAGGAGCTTTCCGATAAGCTCGGCGTCGAGAACGTTCGCAAGATGATTACCGCCGACGAGTTCTTCGGTGCGCTCGAGGACATCCAGTATCACATGGATGAGCCGCAGTCCAATTTGTCTTCCGTGCCGCTGTGGTTCTTGGCCGAGATGGCCCGCAAGGACGTTACCGTCGTGCTTTCGGGCGAAGGCGCCGACGAACTCTTTGGTGGCTACGCCTACTACGAGGATACGGTCCCGGTCCGCAAGTACAAAAAGATGGTGCCGCTGCCTATCCGTCGCGCGCTCGGTAACCTGGCGCTGCATATGCCGTACTTCAAGGGACATAACTTCCTGGTCAAGGGTGCCGAGATCCCCGAGAAGTCGTTCCTGGGACAGGCTCTGGTATGGCCGGAGCGCGAGGTCGACGGCGTGCTCAAGCCCGAGTACAACACCGGCGACGGCGCCTTTGAGCTCGCTGCACCCATCTACGCACGCGTGAAGGGTCAGCCCGAACTGGTCAAGAAGCAGTACCTGGACATGAACATGTGGCTCCCGGGCGACATTCTGCTCAAGGCCGACAAGATGTGCATGGCGCACTCGCTGGAGCTGCGCGTGCCCTTCCTGGACCGCAAAGTCATGGAGTTCGCCGAGCACATTCCCGACCGCTACCGCATCAACGAGAACGGCAACAAACAAGTACTCCGCCACGCTGCCAACAAGTCGCTGCCCGATGAGTGGGCCACCCGTCCCAAGGTGGGCTTCCCGGTGCCGATTGTCTACTGGCTGCGCGAGCAAAAGTGGTACGACTATGTCAAGGAGTACTTCACCGCGCCGTGGGCAAGCGAGTTCTTCGATACCGACGAGCTCATGCACCTACTCGATCTGCACTTTGCGGGCAAGGGCGATTTCCAACGCAAGATCTATACGCCGCTCGTGTTCTTGGTGTGGTACAAGCGCTTCTTTATCGACGAGGACCAGCCCACTGTTCAGGCTGCCTAGCCTCGGCTTACGAACGCCTGCGCGTAACGGCTCCTCCGGGAGCCGTTTTTGCGTGGGTGCGTTTCAGTTACTATAAAAACCGTCCCTGCCAAATGGCTGAGAAAGGTGAAAGATGCACCATTCGGATTCCGCGACCGTGACCACGGTCGATACGCTTGCCAAGCTTCTCGATGTGTGCGGCGAGCTGCGCGCATCAGAGCAGGTTGACGAGCGTGCCGTGACCGGCTGCTCGTTTGATTCGCGCGCGGTCTCGGCAGGTGACGTGTTCTTTTGCAAAGGTGCTGCCTTTAAGCTCGCGTTTTTGCGCATGGCGCTCGATGCGGGCGCCGTCGCATTTGTGTGCGAGGAGTCGCTGGTCGAGTCTCTGGAGCCGCTGGCGCAGGAGAGCGGTGCTGCGATGCTGGTTGTTGATAGCGTTCGCACGGCCATGGCCCTGTTGCCGCCGGAGGTCTACGACCGTCCCGACCACGACGTCAAGATCGTGGGCATCACCGGCACTAAGGGAAAGACCACGGCCGCTTTTATGCTCCAGTCCATCATCAAGGCGGCGGGCGAGTCCTGCGGCATGATCGGCTCGGTGAGTACCGACGATGGTATCGAGTGCTATGAGAGCACCAATACTACGCCCGAGGCCCCCGAGGTCTGGCGCCATATCGCCAACTGCCGCACGTCCGGTCGCCAGTCCATGGTCATGGAGGTCTCGAGCCAGGCGCTCAAGTACCAACGCGTCGAGAATCTGCCGTTTGACGTGGCGTGCTTCCTCAACATCGGCCGCGACCACATCTCGCCGATCGAACACCCCACATTTGAGGATTATTTTGAGAGCAAACTCAGGATCTTTGACCAGGCAAAGACTGCCGTGGTGAATCTGGGCACCGAAGAGGTCGACCGTGTGCTGGAGGCAGCGTCGACGGCCGAGCGCTTGGTGACCGTTGGCGTCGAGCATCCCGAGGCGAGCCTGTGGGCGAGCGACGTACGCATGGTCGGCTTTAGCATCGAGTTCAACTTGCATGGCCTGTGTGCCGACGAGTCCGAGGCGGGGGAGAAGGTCCTGCTGGGCATCGCGGGCGACTTTAACGTGGAGAACGCGCTGGTCGCTATCGCCGCCGCGCGCGAGATCGGCATCGGTATCGAGGCTATCAAGAAGGGCCTCTCCAAACTGCGTGTGCCGGGCCGTATGGAGGTCGTGGAGTCGAAGGACGGCCGCGTGATCTGCGTCGTCGACTATGCGCACAACCAGCTTTCGTTCCGTTCGCTTTTCTCGTCGGTCAAGCGCGCGTTTCCCGCCAGCCCGGTCATCGCGGTGTTTGGCGCTGCCGGCGGCAAGGCGCAGGAGCGCCGCGAGCAGCTTCCGCGCGAGGCCGCACCGTATTCCGACCTGATGATCTTTGCCAATGAGGACCCGGCTCACGAGGACCCGATGAAGGTCTGTCGCGAGCTTGCCGAACATGTTCCCGACGATACGCCGAACAAGATCATCCTCGATCGCGAAGCTGCCGTGCATGCGGCGTTCAAGGCGGCGCGCGAGGAGTACGTCAACCCCGATGCTCCTACCATTGTCTTGCTGCTGGCAAAGGGTGACGAGGAGCTCATGCACGTGGGCGACGAGTTCGTGCCCATCGAGAGCGACCTTTCGTTGGCCAATCGCCTGATCGATGTTACCCAGTTTGACTAATGAACCATGATGGCGGCGGCGCCCTGAGTGCGCTGTCGCCATAAGCGTGTTCCCTCAATCAAAACATGCCGTCCAAGTCCAAATCCTTCTACGTAAACGGAGTAACCATGTCCCACAATACCCTGCCGACCGTTGCCGAGCTTTCGGGCGAGATGCGCGAGCGCTTGGCCAAGGTCAAGTACGTCTTTACCGACCTGGATGCCACGATGCTCGCGCCCGGCTCGTGCGTGCTGCGCGACAACGACGGCAACCCTTCGACCAAACTCGTCGAGGCCGTCGTGGCGCTCGCTCGCGCTGGTATCCAGGTGGTTCCCACCTCGGGCCGCAACCGTACCATGATCCACGAGGACGCGCGCGTGCTCGGCCTCAACTCCTACATCGGCGAGATGGGCGGTCTGGTCATGTACGACCTCAAAGCCAACGATTGGGAGTATCTGACCGGCGACATGCCTTACGACCCCGCCTGCGGCCTTACTCCGCACCAAGTGATCGAGCAGACCGGCGTGTGCGAGAAGATCCTTGCCCGCTGGCCGCACAAGATCGAGTACCACAACGACATGTCGACCGGCTACAAGTACCGTGAGGTCACCGTCGGCATGCGCGGCGATGTGCCCGACGATGAGGTCCAGGCCATCCTGGACGAGGCCGGCTGCGGTCTGGTCTGGGCTTGCAACGGCCATCTGACTCACCTGTCCAAGCCGACGACGCTCGAGCTTAATCGCGTCGAGGACGGTCGCGCCTTCAACATCAATCCGGCGGGTCTTAACAAAGGCGTTGCCATTGCGCGCTTCTGCGAGCACCTGGGGATCGAGCGCGAGGAGACGCTTGCGCTCGGCGACTCCGAGTCCGACTTCTACATGGCCGACCATGTTGGCATGTTCTGCCTGGTCGAGAACGGTCTGACGAGCGCCGGTGCCCCGGAGTTCTTGGACGCCTGCGACAATGCCTATATTACGCGCGGCAAGATTGTCGACGGTTGGGTGGCAACGGCCGAGCTGCTGGTCGCAGCCCGTTCGTAGCGCGACGCATCACGATTGGTCGCATTTTTCGAGAGAGAATCTGGTGAGGTAATGTCCGATATCGATAATATGGCCGGGGACACGCGTCCGATCGGCGTGTTCGACTCGGGCCTGGGCGGCTTGACGGTCGCGCGCGCGATCGCAACGGCACTTCCGCACGAGTCCGTCTACTACTTTGGCGACACCAAGCGCTGTCCCTACGGCACGCGTACCGAGGATGAGGTGCGCTCGTTTGCGTTGCAGGCGGGTCGTTGGCTTTCGAAGCACGACGTCAAGATTATGGTCATCGCTTGCAACACGGCGACCGCTGCGGCCTTGCGTCTGGCCCAGCAGGTGCTCGACGTTCCCGTCATCGGTGTGATCGCGCCGGGTGCCCGTGCGGCGATCAACAGCACCCGCTCGCGTCGCGTGGGCGTGCTCGCCACCAACCTCACCATTCGCTCGGGCGCCTACACGCGCGCCATTCAGGACCTGGATGCCGGCGTCGATGTATACGGCTGTCCTGCCTCGAGCTTTGTCGAGGTTGTCGAACACGAGCTCGCCTCGGGTGCACATCTGCAGGAACAGTGGCTTGAGAACGAGGACATCTTCGATACGCCTGCCGTGCGTGCGCTGGTGGGTGCCACGGTTGAGCCGCTGCGCGACCACGGTATCGATACCGTGGTGCTCGGCTGTACGCATTTCCCGCTGTTGGTGGGACCTATCCGCCATGCGCTGGGGCCTGGGGTGCGCGTCGTGAGTTCCGCCGAGGAGACCACACGCGAGCTGACCGATATCCTCACGCGCCGCGAGCAGCTGGCGGGCGATGCCGCCGAGCCACAGCATCGTTTTGCCACGACGGCCGATAACATTGCCGAGTTTGCGGTGGCGGGCAGCTTTATCTTTGGTCAGCCGCTCAAGAGCATCGAACATATCGATATCGATGAACTGAAATAGATGTAAGGCAGCCGCCAAAGCCTTCGCCACATCTTTTGCCGAAAGGATATTTCTATGGAGTATATGCAGGTCAACCGCGCCAACGGCCGCGCCGCCGATGAGCTGCGCCCCATCAAGCTTACTCGCGGCGTCATGAAGCACGCCCACGGCTCGTGTTTGGCCGAGTTCGGTGACACGCGCGTGCTGTGCGCCGCCACTATCGAGGAGGGCGTGCCGGGCTGGCGAAAGGGAGCTAAGGCCGGCTGGGTGACCGCGGAATACGCCATGCTGCCGGCGTCGACCGGCAAGCGCTGCAAGCGCGAGCACGCCAACCGCAAGGGTCGCTCCATGGAGATCGAGCGCCTCATTGGCCGCAGCCTGCGTACCGTCGTCAACATGAAGGCGCTCGGCGAGTACACCGTCACCGTCGACTGCGATGTAATTCAGGCCGATGGCGGCACGCGTACAGCGAGCATCACCGGCGCCTGGGTGGCACTGCACGACGCCCTCGCCATGTGGGTCGAGGCGGGCAAGATCGAGCGCATCCCGCTTATCGGTCAGGTGGCTGCCATCTCCATGGGCGTTGTCGACGGCAATACGCTGCTTGACCTCGATTATTCCGAGGACAGTCATGCCGAGGTCGACATGAACCTCGTCGCCACCGATACCGGTGAGATGATCGAGCTCCAGGGCACCGGCGAGCAGGCGCCCTTCGACCGCAAACGCCTCAACGCCCTGCTTGACCTGGGCGACAAGGGTGTCGCCGAGCTCATCGAGCTTCAGCGCCAAGCCATCGCCTAACCTGCCAAAAAGGGACAGGTTTATTTTGGTAGGTTTTATCTGCTGAAATGCTGCGTTGAAAGGTCCGATCGCCTGAGAGGGGAGGGGTCAAGTGCCCAAACGCCCCTCACGCGGCTTGCTATAGAGACAAGGAGGCCAGTCATGGCACTTGAGAAGATTGACATCGACACCCTCGACCCGGCGGCGACCATCGTCGTGGCAACGGGCAACGCCCATAAGCTCACCGAGATCGAGGCCATTTTGGGCAAGGTCATGCCCGAGGTGCGCTTTGTGGCGCTCGGCCAGCTGGGTGATTTTGAGGATCCCGAGGAAAACGGCACGACGTTTTTGGAGAACGCCATCATCAAGGCCCAAGCCGCGGTTGAGGAGACGGGCCTTATGGCCATTGCCGACGATTCGGGCTTGGTCGTCGACGCGCTGGACGGTGAGCCCGGTGTGTATAGCGCGCGCTATGCGGGCGTGCACGGAGACGATGCCGCCAACAACGCCAAGCTGCTCGTAAATCTGGAGGGCGTGGCCGACGAGGACCGCACTGCGCGCTTTATGAGCGTCGTCGCGCTCATCGACACGGACGGTTTGGTCACCTATGGTGAGGGCGCCTGCGAGGGCGTTATCGCACACGAGGGCCGCGGCGATCACGGCTTTGGCTACGACCCGCTGTTCCTGCCGGTCGACACGCCGGGCAAGACCATGGCCGAGCTGACGGCTGACGAGAAGAACGCCATCAGCCATCGTTTCCACGCGCTCGAGCATCTGTCCGCCAAGCTGACGGGCGAGGAGTAGGCCATGCGTGCGGTGGTGCAGCGCGTGCTCAACGCCGGCGTGACGGTCGATGGCGAATGCGTGGGTCGCATTGGGCGCGGCTACCTGGTGCTGCTGGGCGTGGGTCACGGCGACACACGTGCCGAGGCCGACAAGCTGTGGGGCAAGCTCCGCGGGCTACGTATCAACGAGGACGAGAACGGCAAGACCAACTTGGCGCTTGCCGATGTCGACGGCGAGGTGCTCGTGGTGTCGCAGTTCACGCTGTTCGCCGACTGCCGCCACGGTCGCCGCCCATCGTTTACGGATGCCGGCGCCCCCGATGTCGCCAACGAGCTCTACGAGTACTTCCTGACGCTCGTTCGTCAAGATGTCGAACACGTGGCGCACGGTATCTTTGGCGCCGATATGAAAGTCGACTTGGTCAACGACGGCCCATTCACCATCGTCTTGGACACCGACAACCTTTAGGTTACGCGGTTTTACCAAACCGCGTAACAACTGGTCATGCGAGGTTGTCGTCTGGTACGTATTTGGGACGGGGCTTATTTAGCTAGTTGCGTATGGCCACAACAGGGTGCTATAGTATTAGAGTTTTGTCTATCTTAGGGGTATTATCCCCTTTTTGAATTGCACCTTCTGGAGGCCCTGTTCATGGAAGAGATGGAAGTCAATCATGTCGACGACATCCACGAGAAGCTGACCGATATGGTGGGCGATCGCGTCAAGGTTAAGGCCAACATGGGCCGCACCCGCGTCGTCGAGCGCATGGGCACCATCAAGAGCGTCCACCCCGCCGTCTTTATCGTCGAGGTTGACGAGCGCCGCGGCCGCAAGTCGCGTCAGTCCTACCAGTACATCGATGTCCTCACCGGCCAGGTCGAGTTGTTCGACCCCGAGAGCGGCGAGCATATCTTTACCCCGCTCGGCAATCAGCTCGAGGAGCATTAACGGTGACCGATTGGTCCCTGACTCTTTCCGCGCCGGCAAAGATTAACCTCTACCTGGGGGTTCATACCGAGCGCGATGACCGCGGCTACCACAGGGTCGATTCCCTGATGGCAGCCGTCGGTCTTTCCGATACCGTGACGGTCGCGCCGGCGCAGGCGCTGACCGTCCAGACGGTTCCGGCATCAGATTTTCCCATGCAAAAGAATACGGCGTATCGGGCTGCGGTTGCTATGGCCGAGCATTATGGTCGCGAGGCAAACATCTGCGTGACGATTGAGAAGCGCATTCCATTGTGCGCCGGCTTGGGCGGCCCCTCGACGGATGCGGCCGCGGTCATTGTCGCCTTGGCAGAGCTCTGGGGCATTGATCGCACCGACCCCGCGCTCGATGACATTGCACGGGGCATTGGTGCCGACGTCCCGTTCTTTTTGCACGCGAGCCCTGCGTTTTACGTAGGTGGGGGAGACGTGCTGGCAACTGAGTACTCCGTGCTGCCCGCGACGCCCGTTGTGCTGGTTAAGCCGCGGGAGGCGAGCGTTTCGACAATTGAAGCCTATCGATGTTTTGACGAGGCCCCGGTGCCTGCGGACAAGCCTGGCGCGATAGCTTCTGCCTTGCGTGCTGGTGATGCCGAGACGGCATATGCGCTCATCCATAACAACCTGGGTGTCATTTCCGCACAGATGGAGCCGCAGATTCAAACGGTTCTCGATTGGCTGCGTAAACAGGACGGCACCATTGCTGTAGATGTGTGCGGATCGGGTGCCTGCTCGTTTGCCATTTGCGACACCGCTGCCACGGCCGAAAGGCTTGCCGATGCTGCCCAGCAAAGTGGCTGGTGGGCCTGCGCGACTGAGCTTATTCCCAACACGGTTCAAATTGACGCGCCAAAGAAATAAAAATTTCTCTAGCACGCGGCGAAAATCTTTGTTATTATAGTCGAGCTAACGGGTTGTGGCTCAGTTTGGTAGAGCACTGCGTTCGGGACGCAGGGGTCGCTGGTTCAAATCCAGTCAACCCGACCAGAGCATGAGGAGGGACCGCTTCTTGCGGTCCCTTTTTTTAGCTAGTGTTGTGATACCGCGATACCCGCGGTATACTCATTCGAGCTTGTCTCGCTGTATTGTGGAGGTCTACATGTTTGGACTGAGGGCTCCTGAGCTCATCATTATTCTCGTCGTTGTCCTGATTATCTTCGGGCCCAAGAACCTGCCGAAGCTCGGCAAGTCCCTCGGCTCTACCGTCAAGAATATCCGCGAGGGTATGGAGGGCGACGATAAGGCCGAGACCAAGCAGGCCGAGGAGGTCGTGGTCGAGCAGTCCGAGGAGGACAAGGAGATCGCTGAGCTCGAGGCCAAGCTCGCTGCTGCCAAGAAGAAGCAGGCAGAGGACAGCGACGCGGACGCAGAGTAGTCCCATCCCTTTGGGGTGAGCACCTGACCGGCTTGCCCGCAGGCTAGCCGGTCTTTTTCGTTTTGTTGACAGTTGATTGTTTGATCAGAGTTGGGGAGATATCCGTATGGACGCAAGCCAGATCGTACTGACCGCTGAGGGCCGCCAGAAGCTCGTCGAGGAGCTCGCCTGGCGTGAGGGCGATTACGCCAAGGAGATCGTCGAGGACATCAAGGAAGCCCGCGCGTTCGGCGACCTTTCGGAGAACTCCGAGTACGATGCCGCCAAGGACAAGCAGGCCCAGAATGCTGCTCGTATCGCCGAGATCCAGGCCATTCTTGCCAACGCTCAGGTTGCTGCCACCACGGGCGATCTGACCGTCTCCATCGGTTCCACCGTTTCGCTGATTGATCCCAACGGCGAGGTCATGGAAGTCACGCTCGTCGGTACCACCGAGACCAACTCGCTCGAGCACAAGATTTCCAACGAGTCTCCGGTCGGTCACGCCATCATCGGTCACGGCGAGGGTGATTCCGTCGAGGTCGTTACGCCTTCCGGCAAGACTCGCGTCTACACCATCGCCAAGATCGCACGCTAGACCACGGTCCCGCGTAAAGGTATGTTTTCGCTCCCTGGGACCGAATCCTGGGGAGCGTTTTAGTTTGAGGAGCTAACTTATGGCAGAGAACCAGAACGCCGCCGATCAGGCATCGACGCTCAACGACGAGCGCGCCACCCGCCTGGCCAAGCGCGCCGCCCTGTTCGAGGCGGGCCAGAACCCCTATCCCGAGCACTCTGAGCTTGAGGACTACGTCGCCGATATCGAGGCTAAGTACGCTGAGCTTGCCGATGGCGAGGACACCGAGGACGTCGTGAAGATCGCTGGCCGTGTGGTCGCCAAGCGCGGTCAGGGCAAGATCATGTTCATCGTCGTGCGCGATGCGACTGCCGAGATTCAGCTGTTCTGCCGCATCAACGACATGGACGAGGCTGCCTGGAGTACGCTCAAGGCCCTCGACCTGGGCGACATCCTGGGCGTGACCGGCGTGGTCGTGCGCACCCAGCGTGGCCAGCTTTCCGTTGCCCCTAAGAGCGCGACCCTGCTTGCCAAGGCCGTTCGTCCGCTGCCCGAGAAGTTCCACGGTCTTTCCGACAAGGAGACCCGCTATCGCCAGCGCTATGTCGACCTGATCGCCAACGACGACGTTCGCGAGACCTTCCGTAAGCGTTCGCAGATTCTCTCCACCTTCCGTCGCTTTATGGAGTCCGACGGCTACATGGAGGTCGAGACCCCCATCCTGCAGACCATCCAAGGCGGCGCTACGGCTAAGCCGTTCATCACCCACTTCAACGCGCTCGATCAGGAGTGCTACCTGCGTATTGCCACCGAGCTGCACCTCAAGCGCTGCATCGTCGGTGGTTTTGAGCGCGTGTTCGAGATCGGCCGCATCTTCCGTAACGAGGGCATGGACCTTACCCACAACCCCGAGTTCACCACGATGGAGGCCTACCGTGCCTTCTCCGACCTCGAGGGCATGAAGGCACTCGCCCAAGGTGTCATCAAGGCTGCCAACAAGGCCATCGGCAACCCCGAGGTCATCGAGTACCAGGACCAGACCATCGACCTTTCTGGTGAGTGGGCCAGCCGTCCCATGACCGACATCGTCTCCGACGTGCTCGGCAAGCAGGTCACCATCGACACGCCGGTCGAGGAGCTTGCTGCCGCCGCGCGCGAGAAGGGCCTGGAGATCAAGCCCGAGTGGACTGCTGGCAAGATCATCGCCGAGATTTACGATGAGCTGGGCGAGGACACCATCGTCAACCCGACGTTCGTGTGCGATTACCCCATCGAGGTCAGCCCGCTTGCCAAGCGTTTTGAGGACGACCCGCGCCTGACGCACCGCTTTGAGCTGGTTATTGCCGGTCACGAGTACGCCAACGCGTTCTCCGAGCTCAACGATCCGGTCGACCAGGCCGAGCGCTTTGCCGCCCAGATGGCCGAGAAGGCCGGCGGTGACGACGAGGCCATGGAGTACGACGAGGACTACGTGCGCGCCCTCGAGTACGGTATGCCTCCCGCGGGCGGCATTGGCATTGGTATCGACCGCGTGGTCATGCTGCTCACCAACCAGGCTTCTATCCGCGACGTGCTGCTGTTCCCGCACATGAAGCCCGAGAAGGGTTTCCAGTCCGGTGCCGCTGCCGCCAAGGCTGCCGAGGCCGGCAACGCCGCGAGCCCGTTCGTTAAGTCGCTTAAGCCCACGCTCGATTACTCCAAGATCGCCGTTGAGCCGCTGTTTGAGGAGTTCGTCGACTTTGATACCTTCTCCAAGAGCGACTTCCGCGCTGTGAAGGTCAAGGCATGCGAGGCCGTCAAGAAGTCCAAGAAGCTGCTGAACTTTACGCTCGACGACGGCACCGGCACCGACCGCACCATCCTCTCCGGTATTCACGCTTATTACGAGCCCGAGGACCTGGTTGGCAAGACCTTGCTCGCCATCACCAACCTGCCTCCGCGCAAGATGATGGGTATTCCCAGCTGCGGCATGCTGATCAGCGCTGTCCACGAGGAGGAGGGCGAGGAGCGCCTCAACCTGATCCAGCTCGACGCCTCCATCCCCGCCGGCGCAAAGATGTACTAGGGGGTTACGGCGTTTTGCCAAACGCCGTAACCAGTTGACGCTGCAAGCCCGCCAGAGCGGCAATCTGCCTTTCAACTTCGGCGGCATGACCAAAAGGTCAATGCCGCCTTGTTTCAAGGCACCTTGCTCGCTCTGGCGGGCTTTCGCTGTCGTTGCCAAGGCATCGGCGTTGCCTTGGCTGTCAATAGTCATTGTGGACATTCTTAAACGACTACCCAACGGCTATTGTGCACATGGCTCGCATGACAGCCGTCTCTTTTATGTTTCCTTTAGCCGTTGCTGCCTAGGATGGGGGTTAGTCGGTAGGAAGGGAGCGCCCGTATGGACGATGTGAGCGAGCGTGCAATCGAAGAGGACATGCTCGATCAGTTCAATTACTTTGATGATGAGGACGAGGAGCTGATCGACCGTCGCGAGCCAGCGCCGCTTGACTCATTTGATCTGGTCGATGAGGAGCCCGGCGAGGACGAGGGCGAATCAACGGAGCCCCCACAGCCTTCGCGCCTTGACTCGCTGCTTTCGAGAGCCCCCCTACACCATGGCGTTCGTGCCGGCGCACTCCATATGAAAACTGACTGGCACCAGATCGTGACGGCAGGCGATGAACTTGCCGTCGATGCGCCGCTCACCGATAAATCATCCATCATTTGCCGCACCGGCATGCTTATGCTGGCAAGCGGAACGGGTGCCTGGCGCGTGCGCGATACCATGAATCGTGTTGCCGCCGTACTCGGTGTCACCATCCACGTTGACTTAAGTCTTTTGTCGTTTGAGTGCACCTGCATCGAAGATGGCCACTGCTTTAACGAGGTTGTCAGCCTGCCCACAACGGGAGTCAATACCCATCGCATTTGGATGATGGAGAGCTTCTTAAAGGAAATCGAGACGTATGGGCGCCGGTTTACCGTGCACGAATACCACGAGATGCTCAAGACCGTTGAGAGTTCAAAACCCGATTACTCTCCCTGGCAACAGGGCCTTGCGGCAGCTTGTGCTTGCGGCGCCTTCGTCTTTTTGCTCGGCGGCGGCCCTATCGAGATGGCCTGCGCGTTTGTGGGCGCGGGTGTCGGCAACTTTGCCCGCTCCCATATTCTCAAGCAAGGCCTTGGTCAGTTCAGCGCGCTGACGACCGGCGTTGCGCTCGCTTGCGTTTCGTATCTGCTGGCATTGCTCGGCCTTGGCCAGGTCGTACCGGGGGCAATGTCGCACCAAGAAGGCTATATCGGCGCCATGCTCTTTGTGATTCCCGGCTTTCCCCTCATTACGGCAGGCCTCGACATCGCTAAGCTCGATATGCGAAGCGGCATTGAGCGTCTTTCGTATGCTGTGTCGATTATTGTGATGGCGACCCTCGTAGGTTGGATGGTTGCCGAGTGCGTGGGACTGGCGCCGGATGACTTCGCCCCGCTCGGCCTCTCACCGTTGGCTCTTACGCTCTTGCGCATACTGATGAGCTTCGTTGGCGTATTCGGCTTCTCGGTGATGTTCAACAGCCCGGTAAAGATGGCCGCGGCAGCTGGGTTGATCGGCGCCGTGTCCAATACCCTGCGTCTGACCCTTGTCGATGCGCCGACGATGATTCCCTTCCTGGGCCTCAGCACGGGAATGCCTCCCGAGGCAGCAGCGTTTATCGGCGCGCTGGTATCGGGGCTGCTCGCAAGCTTGGCTGAAGTCAAGCTCACCTACCCGCGCATCGCCCTCACGGTGCCTTCGATTGTCATTATGGTGCCGGGCTTGTATCTGTATCGCTCGATGTATTACATGTGCACCTTCGACACGGTCAATATGCTCGGCTGGTTTGTGCGCGCAGTGCTCATCGTAGCGTTTCTGCCCGTTGGACTGGGTGTGGCGCGTACGCTCACCGACCCTCGCTGGCGCCACACCAGCTAATTGGTGCAAGGGGGACAGGTTACTTTGCACCCCCAATGAGTTGCGGTGAAATAGGGACTGAATTGCTGCTTAAAGGGTCAAAACAGTCCGTATTCCACCGCAACTTATGGGGTCGGGGGGATTATTGGTGCCCTGCATCTTCATAAACTCAACGCTTACGAAGCGCATGCGTTTCGTGCTAGGCTGGTTCCACCACATAAGTAGTCGCAGACGCGCGTACCACGGGCGGGCGAGATGAAGTTCCAACAGCTCCATCTTGCCCGCCCGTTTTTGTTGCGTGGCGCCGCGGCACAACACAGAGAGGAATCTGCCCTTTATGCCTATCAACAAACGAGAGAGCCTGCTGTTCACCTTTATCATGTGCTTTTGCATGGTGCTCTGGATGAGCATCTACAACGTTGCCCTACAGCACGGGGCCATCAACGGCGAGGTTGTTGCCGCTGCGTGGCTCGGCTTCCCCGTTGCCTACATTTTTGCCATGTGCTGCGACTGGTTCGTCGCCAGCCCGCTCGCCAAGGGTTTCGCCTTTAAGTACTTGGTCACGCCGGGCAAGAGCTCGCCACTTGCCATGACGCTCGCCGTCAGCTCCTGCATGGTCGTTCCCATGGTCATCATCATGTCGCTTTACGGTGCCTGCGAGGGTCTGACGCACATGCCCGGCGGCATCCTTGCGAACCTGTATTCCGTGCCCGCGATCTGGATGATCAACATCCCGCATAATTTTGTGATGGCGCTGCCGTGGAACCTTTTGGTAGCCGGTCCGATTTCCCACTTCGTCTTCCGTCGCGCCTTCCCTGTGGGGACGGTTTTCGAGGAGGAGCATGCCGAGCTCTTGGAGCAGGCTATGGCTCCTGAGTGCGAGTAGCTCGCTTAGGGATCTGCTGAGCGCGGGCGACTTGCTTGGTTGGAGCCCTAAGCGTGGATAGCTCTCTCGGCGACATCGCGGGCGTGAGCGGTGCGCATGACCGGAGGGCCCGTGCTGCTCCGTTGCCCGACGTGCTAGCGCGCAGAACAATCTGTTGGTGCATTCGGCGGCTGCTGAAGCGTTTCGGCAGCCGCGTTTTATACGGAGTTTAAATACAACAGTCTGTTGTATTACGTAGAGTGGTATATCTCTAGCAGGAAAAATGCGAGAGACGGAGCATTATGGCGTTGCTAGTAGGACTGGACGTAGGGTCGACGACGACCAAAGTTTACGCGATGCACGAGGATATGACCGAGGCGTGGTGGGGATATCGCCGCCACGGGGCGTGTCAGACAGCGAGCGTGCGCGCCATGCTCGGCGAGCTCGCCGAGCGCTTTCCCCATGAGTCGCTGCGCGTTGCGGTGACCGGCTCGGGTGCGCGCGATATCGCGACCGCGCTGGGCGCCTCGTACGTTCAGGAGGTGGTCGCCAACGCGCTCGCGATCAGCAGGTTCTATCCGCAGACGCGCTGCGCCATCGAGCTGGGCGGCCAAGACGCCAAGATGATCTTCTTCCGCACCAACGATAAGGGAGACATCGAGGTTGCCGACATGCGCATGAACGGCTCGTGCGCAGGCGGTACCGGTGCATTTATCGACGAGATGGCAAAGCTCATGGGGGTCGGCACCGAATCGGGCGAGTTCGAGCAGCTCGCAAGCCGGGGAACGACCGTCCACGAGGTCTCGGGCCGCTGCGGCGTGTACGCAAAGACCGATATCCAGCCGCTGCTCAACGAGGGCATTCCTACCACCGACCTGGCGCTTTCGGCGCTTCACGCGGTCGCCCGCCAAACGATCGGCGGTCTGGCCCAGGGTATCGACATCGAGCCGCCGGTAATCTTCGAGGGCGGTACGCTCGCCTACAACCCCACGCTGGTCCGCGTGTTCCGGGAGCAACTGAATCTATCGGACGATCAGGTTATCGTCCCGCGCGATCCGCAGATCATGGTCGCGCGCGGTGCCGCCCTGTCGCTGACCGACATGTTCGCATCGTCCCAACCGATCGACCTTCCCGACGCTTTTGTCCGGCTGGATAAGCTCGAGACGGTCGCGCCTGCAAGCGGGGAGGGACGTCTTGCCCAGCCCTTTTTTGCCACACCTGCCGAGCAGGCGGATTTTACGGCACGCCATGGCAAAGAGACGCCGGCAAAGGGTCCGGATGCGTATGCGCCCGGAGAGACGGTGCGTGTGGCGCTCGGTATCGATTCGGGGAGCACGACGACCAAGTTCGCCCTGGTCGATGAGGCGGGTGAGCTTGTCGATTCGTTCTACGCGTCTAATAACGGCAGACCGCTCGACGTCGCCCAACAGGGTCTTGTCAGCTTGAAGAACCGCTGGGAGACAGCGGGAGTCACGCTTGCGATCGATGCCGTGGGCACCACGGGATACGGCGAGGAGCTTTTCGCGCGCGCGTTCCACGCCGACTACCATACGGTCGAGACGGTCGCGCACGCCCGCGCCGCGTGCGCATGCGTTCCAGATGCGACCTTCGTGCTCGACATCGGCGGACAGGATATGAAGGCCATCTGGCTCAACCACGGCGTGCTGACCGATATCGTCGTCAACGAGGCGTGCTCTGCGGGCTGCGGCTCGTTCCTCGAGGGTTTTGCCAAAAACCTCGGAATAGCCGTTGAGGATATCGCGACCGAGGCATTTTCGTCCAAAGCCCCCGCCGTTCTCGGCAGCCGCTGCACGGTGTTCATGAACAGCAGCGTCGTTTCCGAGCAGCGGCGCGGTAAGGGTCCGGGCGACATCATGGCCGGTCTCTGCCGTTCGATTATCGAGAACGTGTTCACCAAGGTCATTCGCGTTTCAAATCTCAACCGTCTGGGCGACAAAGTCGTCGTCCAGGGCGGCACGTTCCGAAACGACGCGGTGCTGCGCGCATTCGAGCAGTATTTGGGCAAACCCGTCACGCGTGCGCCCCACCCGGGGCTGATGGGCGCTATCGGTATCGCCCTGCTCGCGCGCGAGGAATGCCGCAAGGGCGACGCCGGCACGTCGTTTATCGGGCTCGATGCCGTGGAGCGCTTCGAGCATCGCGAGTTCGGCGGCGTTACCTGCCGTCGGTGCAACAACCGCTGCCAGCGCGCGGTCGTGGCATTTGGCGACGGCTCGCTTTACGTCACGGGCAATCGCTGCCCGCGCGGCGGCGCCATCTCATGGGATGAGCTCGTGCGCGAGGTTCCCGCGGCGGAGGAGCTGCGTCCGCAGGGTGCTTGCGAGGCACAGGCACCCGGCACGGGGCGCGACCGGACCGCGGCTGCCCCCAATCTCTTTGTCGACCGCGAGAAGCTGCTGTTCGAGTCGTGCCCCACGGTTCCCGTCTGCGGGGGGCGCGATGTCACGATCGGCATTCCCCGTGTGCTCGAGTTCTGGGACACCATGCCGTTCTGGTCGACGTTCTTCAGCACGCTCGGCTTTAAGGTGCGCGTCTCGGGACGCAGCACCAAGGCGATGTACGAGCGCGGTCTGGCGCACGTCACATCCGACACCGTGTGCTTCCCGGCCAAGCTCGTCCACGGGCACATCCGCAATCTCGTCGACGCCGGCGTCGACCGCATCTTCATGCCCATCATCACGACGGTGCCCACCGAAAACACCGCCTCTACCAGCGAGTGGATGTGCGCCGTCGTAAAGGGATACCCCTACGTGATGCGCAATTCCGATAACCCGGAGGAGCGTTTCGGCGTTCCGTTCGATACGCCGCTGTTCCACTGGTACGACGAGGGCGACCGAAACCGCCAGCTCAAGGCGTGGTGCAAGGAGACCTTCGATATCGATGCCGACCTGGTTGCCAAGGCGACCGAGCAGGCGGACCGCGCGCAGCAGACGTTTGAGAACCAGCTGCAGCTGCGCGGCAGGCAGGTGCTCGAGAACGTGCGCGAGGACGGCGGCTACGCGGTGGTGATCGCTTCGCGCCCGTACCACAACGACCCGCTGGTCAACCACGGGCTGCCCAAGCTCTTCTCTGAGCGCGGCATCCCCGTGCTGACGCCCGATGCGGTGCCGGGGGTCTGCAACGTCGATCTTTCCAACAGCCGCATCGACATCGTGAACAACTACCATGCGCGCATGCTGTCGTGCGCGGTCATCGTCGCATCGACGCCCGAGCTCGAGCTCGTGCAGATGGGCAGCTTCGGCTGCGGCCACGATGCGTATCTCACCGACGAGATCGCGCGCATGATGGGCGAGATGGGCTCCAAGGTTCCGATGATGATCAAGCTCGATGAGAGCGACGTCGCCGGTCCCATGGGCATTCGCGTGCGTTCGTTTATCGAGTCGGTCAACCGTCGTCGCGCGGAGGAGCGTGCCGAGGGCGCCCGGGTGCACGCGGTCCATCCGCTCGACGACCCGTATAAGGTCAAGTACACCAAGCGCGACCGGCACGACAAGATCGCGCTGGTCCCCAACACCTCCCATGCGTTCTGCAGGCTCATGACCGCGGCGATGCGCAATCAGGGCGTGCGCGCCGAGGCCCTTGATATCGGGCGCGAGGATGCCATCCGCCTGGGCAAACGCTATGTGCACAACGACATCTGCTTCCCCGCGCAAATCGTGATCGGCGAGGCGCTCGCGGCACTCGAGAGCGGTAAGTACGACCCGCACGACGTCGCCGTGGTGACTGGCAAGTATATCGGCGACTGCCGCCTGACGCACTACATGCCCCTGCTGCGCCGCGCGCTCGACGACGCGGGATACGACTATGTCCCGGTGCTCACCAACGACGACGTCGATGCCCACAATGCGCATCCGGGCTTCAAGCTCGGCCTTGGCCCGAGCATCCAGATCGCCTACGGTCTTCCCATGATCGATGCCCTCGAGGCCATGCTTAGGCGCATCCGTCCCTACGAGCTCGAGAAGGGCGCGGCGGACGCTGCGTTCGACCGCGCGCTCGATGAGGTTATCGAGGGCATGGAGCGCTCCGGGCTGAGAGGCCAGGCGACGGGCTTCAAACGCGCGCTTGCGATCATGGACGCCGTTCCGTACGACCGCTCGAACCCGCATCCGACCGTTCTCATCGTGGGCGAGTACCTGCTCAATTTCCATCTCGGCGCCAACCACGAGATCGAGCGCTACCTCGAGGACAACGGGCTCGAGGTCATCGAGGCGCGCATGACCGACGTGATCCGCAAGACCTATTTCTACAAGCATGCGCAGTCGCGCGAGTTCCACGTCGACCTGTCGCTGCCCGAAAAGGCCTGGTACGCCACGGCGGACAACCTGTTCGAGCTCGCGCACGACCGTTGCGACCGCCTGGGCGCGGCGAGCCCGCTCTACGAGCCGCCGACGCGCATGCCCGAGCTCGTGCGCGCGAGCGATAAGATCCTGCACCATACGTTCGATGCGGGCGAGGGCGTGCTGATTCCGGCGGAGATCCTCGAGCACGCCAAGCGCGGCTGCCGCAACTTCGTGATCCTGCAGCCGTTCGGGTGTCTGCCCAACCATGTCGTGGGGCGCGGGCTCATCCATGCGCTCAAGGAGCAGTATCCCACGGCGCAGTTCCTGCCGCTCGACTACGATCCCGACGTGAGCTTCGCCAACGTGGAGAACCGTCTTCAGATGCTCATCATGAACGCCAAGGCGCAGGGGTGCGGTGAGGTGCATGGCGAGACCGCGTAAGGACGCCGATGCGCCCGATGCACGCACCCGTATCATCGAGGCGTTTTGGGAGCTCATCGAGAACAACAGCATCTTCGAGCTGTCGGTTGGCGAGGTGACCCGTGCCGCCCAGTGCAATCGCGGAACGTTTTACTACTATTTTCACGATTTCGATGAACTCGTCGCCATCGCCATGACCCAGCTGCTGCAGGATAACGAGCTTATCACCGATGCCCTCTGGCATTTTTCGAGCGAGGGCGACCTTTCGGCGTTCGACCGGCGCGACGTCCGCTGCCTGCTGCGGCGCATCGTCATCACCATGAGGGCGGGTGCCGCCGAGCAGGTCGTGCAGGGCATCCATACGATCATCATCGACCGCGTGAGAGAGATCGTCCACCCCGACGGAGAAGAGCTCAAGGCAGATTCGAGCTTTGCGGTGGGCTTTCTGGTCTCGGGCATCATGGGCTTTGTGATGGCGGTCGGCTTTGCCCGGGAGGGCGGCGAGGAGATAGACCTCGAGCAGCTGGGGGACAGCGCGTGCGCGTACCTGAGGGCGGTCGCCATGCAGACGGTGGAAACGGTCGCGCAAGTCGAGGGCGTCGATACATCCGAGCTGCTCGAACGCGTCTCCAAGGAGGCCGATGCCTATCGCGCATCGCGTGCGACGAGTCCCGACGTGGTGAAAGACACCTAGGGTTTCTCTTGCGGGGCGCCTGTCGCGCATCGCGCGGTGAGTCCCGCGATGCGGTCATAACCTGCATTCATGTGAGCCGGGTTTATAGATATTCCTCCAGCTGTTAACATAGACAACCTGTGGGTAAAGAGACAAAAGCGCCGCCGACGGGCGGGCGTTTTGATTTCGATGAACTCATGTAAGGAAACGAGCATGTTAGATAGATTTACCGATCGCGCGCGTAAGGTCATGTCCATGGCCAAGCAAGAGGCGCTCGATCTGCACTCAAATAAGGTGGGCACCGAGCACCTGCTGCTCGCGCTTGCCAAGGAGGACGAGGGCATTGCCGCCGAGGCACTGCGTTCGCTCGACATCTCCTACGATGACATCATGGATACTCTCAAAGAGGTCCAGACCACGGTTCCCGAGCCCAGCGAGGAGACCGAGGCGGCCAAGCTCGCCTTTACGCCGCTCGTCATTAGCGTGATGGAGCGTTCGTTCCGCGTGGCGCGTGAGAACAACCAGACCTACGTGTCGACCGAGCACTTGCTGATCGGCATCGTCGAAGAGGGTAACGGCATGGCCATGGACATCCTCATGCGCCTGGGTGTGTCGTCCGCCTCCATCAAAAAGGCTATCGAGAAACTTACCGCCAAGGACCAGGACAAGAAGCGTCCGCTCGCCGGCGCCGGTGCCGGGCGTCCCGGTGCGGGCCTGCCGTTCTTTAGCGGCTCGGACGCGTCGCAGCAAAAGGGGAGCGGCACCGATACGCTTAAGCAGTTCGCCACCAACCTTACGCAGAAGGCGCGCGACGGCGAGCTCGACCCTGTAATTGGTCGCGAAAAGGAAGTCCAGCGTATGATGGAGATCCTTTCGCGTCGCACCAAGAACAATCCGCTTATCTTGGGCGACCCCGGCGTGGGCAAGACGGCCATCGTCGAGGGTCTGGCTCAGCAGATCGCTGCCGGCAACGTGCCCGAGAACCTCATGAACCAGAACATCTGGACGCTCGACCTGCCGGGCCTCGTGGCGGGCGCCAAGTATCGCGGTGAGTTTGAGGAGCGTCTCAAGAACGTGATCCAGGAGGCCACCGAAGCCGACGACGTCATCCTGTTTATCGACGAGATGCACACCATCATCGGTGCCGGTTCTGCCGAGGGTTCCATCGACGCGAGCTCCATGCTCAAGCCCGTGCTCGCGCGCGGTGCCTTCCAGATTATCGGCGCCACCACGGCCGAGGAATTCCGCAAGTACCTCACCAAGGACCCGGCCTTTGAGCGTCGCTTCCAGACCATCGATGTCGAGGAGCCGAGCGTCGAGGACACGGTCAAGATCCTGACTGCGCTCAAGCCGCGCTACGAGGAGCACCACCATGTGCGCTATACGCAGGGTGCTATCGAGGCCGCCGCGAACCTTTCCAACCGCTACATCCAGGATCGCTTCCTGCCCGATAAGGCCATCGACCTCATCGACGAGGCCGGTGCCCGCGCTCGCATCGCTGCGAATCGCGCGCCCGAGCCGGTGCGCGAGGCCGAGCATCGCATCGAGGAGCTCAAGGCCGCCGCGCAGGAGGCCACCGAGAGCGACGACATGAACAAGGCCGCCGAGATCACCGAGCAGCAGAAGGCCGCCGAGATTGAACTCGCCGAGGCCAAGGCCGCCTGGACCGCCGAGCTCGACGCCAGCCCGCTCACCATCGATGTGAGTCAGATCGCCGATATCGTGTCCGTGACTTCGGGCGTGCCGGTGTCCTCGCTTACCGAGAGCGAGAGCCGTCGCCTGCTGCAAGCCGAAAGCGTGCTCAAGACGCGCATCATCGGTCAGGATGAGGCTGTCGAGGCAGTTGCCAAGGCCGTGCGCCGCAGCCGTTCGCCGCTCAAGGACCCGCGTCGCCCCGGCGGCAGCTTTATCTTCCTGGGTCCCACCGGCACGGGCAAGACCGAGCTCGCCAAGACGCTCGCCGAGTACCTCTTTGGCAGCAAGGATGCACTCATCAGCTTCGACATGTCCGAGTTCGGTAGCGAGTTCGAGGTCTCCAAGCTCATCGGCAGCCCTCCGGGTTACGTCGGTCACGACGAGGGCGGCCAGCTCACCAAGGCCGTTCGTCGCCACCCGTACTCGGTCGTGCTGTTCGACGAGATCGAGAAGGCGCACCCCGATATCTTCAACATCTTGCTGCAGGTGCTGGAGGAGGGCCGCCTGACCGATAGCCAGGGCAAGACGGTCGACTTCCGCAACACCGTGATCATCATGACGTCCAACGTGGGCGCTCGCGAGATTGCGCAGGATGCGAGCGTTGGCTTTGGCACCACCGGCGAGCAAGGTCTCACGTCGAGTGAGATCCGTGGTCGCGCGATGGGCGAGCTCAAGCGCCTGTTCCGCCCCGAGCTGCTCAACCGTATCGACGACATCGTGGTGTTCCAGAAGCTCTCGGGCGAGAATCTCACCAAGATCGCGCACCTGCTGGTGGGCGACCTGCGTCAGCGTTTGATTGCCAACGGCATGAACATCAAGCTCACCGATGCGGCCTATGACAAGATCGTGGCCGAGGGCACCGACCTCACCAACGGTGCGCGTCCGCTGCGCCGTGCTATTCAAAAGCTTATCGAGGACCCGCTGTCCGAGGAGCTTCTGGCCGGCGAGTGGGGCGAGGGCGATACCGTCCTGTGCGACGTGGCCGATGGCAAGTTTGTCTTTAGCCACGGCACGGGCGAGATCCCGGCACCGCGTCCGGCGGGCACGCTCGGTGGCGATACCGCCCCGGCGGCACCGCACACCGGCAACGTCGCGCCCGTGAGCGGCGGCGTGACCTCGGGCCCCGGCGGCATGATGCAAGCCGGTTCCGGCGCGCTGTAGGGTGTGGCGACAATTTGATCTGTGCAATCGAGGCGCTCTGGCAAGGGCGCCTCGATTTGTAGAGCTGCGAAGTTGTGACCGTTACGCTATGCGGTCCGCCGTTAGCCGATGATGCGAGGGCGCTCGGCGTTTTCGACTGGTTTATGCACGCAAAGTCTGGGAATATACAAGTCGCATGTCTTACTGTCTAACCAGTTGCGCCAAGGAGGCACCATGGACTACAAGATTACCGGCTACGAGCCCGCCCAGCTGTTCCATTTCTTTGAGGAGATCAGCGCGATCCCCCGTGGGTCTGGCAACGAGAAGGGCATCAGCGATTTCCTGGTCGCGTTTGCCAAGGAGCGCGGCCTCGACGTGTATCAGGACGAGGTCTACAACGTCATCATTCGCAAGCCCGCAT
Source organism: Collinsella sp. CLA-ER-H10 (assembly GCF_040092475.1). Classification (NCBI taxonomy): domain Bacteria; kingdom Bacillati; phylum Actinomycetota; class Coriobacteriia; order Coriobacteriales; family Coriobacteriaceae; genus Collinsella; species Collinsella sp. CLA-ER-H10. The sequence continues at coordinate 82,384 of NZ_JBBNLM010000003.1, read as the reverse complement.
CTGCCGGCGCCGAGAATGCCCCGACCGTGATGCTGCAGGGCCACATCGACATGGTGTGCGACAAGCTGGGCTCCGTTGAGCACGACTTTACGACCGATGGTATCGACCTGGTCGTCAAGGATGGCGTCCTCACCGCTAACGGTACCACGCTGGGCGCCGACAACGGTATCGCCGTCGCTCTGATGCTCACCGTGCTCAACGACGATTCGATTGCTCATCCGGCCCTCGAGTGCGTGTTCACCACCGACGAGGAGACTGGCCTGGTTGGCGCCGAGACGCTCGACAAGTCCCAGATTAGCGCCCGCACCATGATCAACCTCGATTCCGAGGAGGAGGGCGTGGCCACCGTCAGCTGCGCCGGCGGTGTCGTCGTTACCTACACCTGCCCGATCGTGCGCGAGCACAAGACCGGCAGCACCCTTACGCTCGAGATCTCCGGCCTGCTGGGTGGTCACTCCGGCGCCGACATCCACCTGGAGCGCGGCAACGGCAACCTCATCATGGCCCGCATCATCGACCGCCTGATGGTCGCCGGCGAGCCCGCCATCGTCAGCTTTAACGGCGGCACTAAGGACAACGCCATCAACCGTGAGTGCAAGGCTGTTCTGGTTTACGCCGACCACGCTGCCGCCGAGGCAGCGGCCGAGATCGCAAAGGGCATCATTGCCGACGTCACTGCCGAGCTCGAGGTCTTCGACCCCGGCTTTACCTGCACCGTCGAGATTGCCGACGACGCCGAGGTCGAGGCCATGGACCAGAAGTCCGCGCTTGCCCTCATCCGCGCCCTGCGTCTTGCCCCTAACGGCGTGATTCGCCGCAACGTCGCCACCGACGGCTCCGTCGAGGTTTCCTCCAACATCGGCGTGGTTGCCACCTCTGACGACCAGGTCAAGATCATGCTGTCCCCGCGCTCCTCGATCACCTCGCTGCAGAACGAGTTCAAGGACCGCCTGCAGACGCTGGCCGATGTCCTGGGCTTCGACGCCAAGTTTGAGTTCGAGTATCCCGGCTGGAGCTATGCTGAGCATTCGCCGGTCCGCGACGTCTTTGTCGAGAGCTATCGCGAGCTCTTTGGCTCCGAGCTGCGCATCGAGTCCATCCACGCCGGCCTTGAGTGCGGCCTGTTTGCCGAGGCCCTGCACGGCCTGGACGCCATCGCCGTGGGCCCGACGCTCTCCGATGTCCACACCCCGGACGAGAGCATGGAGCTCGCTTCTGCCGAGCGCTTCTACGAGCTGCTCATCGACGTGCTCAAGCGCCTCGCTGCGTAAAGGTTGCGCTAGCAGCAGTCCGGGCTACGTGCCGGTGGATTGCAAATGACATTATGAGAGGGGGCATCCGAGCTTTTGCGACGGGTGCCCCTCTCTTCTTTTAAGAAATGGGAAATTGTGGCCACCTAGCCCATATCCGCCCTGATGAGGTCGAGGGTTCGCTGGCAGTTTTCGCGGACGGGGCCGAGCATATGCTCTCGCAGGTCCGCCATGCCGGGCAGGTCGGCGTATTCATCCATGACCTCTTCCATGCAAATGGGCACCTCGTAGGCGAGGTCCATCATGGTCGTAAAGCAAAACTTCTCGGATAGCCCGGCATCGGTGAGTGCCGCCTCCAGCGCGGGGTCGCCCATACCGTGGTATCGGCGGATAGCGCCTGGACCGATGCGCCCCACACGATTTTCGCCGCCAACGCTCATGGCGAGGCGCGCTCGGCGGCGCATGCGTTCGTATGCCAGCCCCGATGCAACGTCATACATACGGGCCATCATAGCTGTGTCGCCGTTTCCAAGAAGCAGGGAATAGTTCTTCGCATGCGCGTCCGGTGCGCCGATGATGGCGTTAAAGAAAAGAATCTGCGTAAACAGATACAGGTTAAGTTGATGATGACTCGTATTGACGAGGAGTTCCTGAATATCGCGTGCGGTCGGGCCGCCGTCTGCTGTGTACCTTTGAGCGGGCATCACTCCAAGGGCCTGACAGAGGTCTTCTTGATGTAGACGCATGATTGTTCCGTCTTTGACTTTCACGCGGTCATATCGCTCAACAATGAGGGCAGGTTCGTCCTCAAACATACGATATTCGACGTTTGCCGTTGCGATGCCGGCGCGCTGGGCGCTTTTCATGCAGACAAACTCATTCAGAGCCTCGAGTTTAAATCCGATAACGCCATTTTTGAAAATATGCGTCGTGGGCGAGGAGCCCATGCATTCGCACCAGCGGCCGTTTATGAACGCGAGCGCGAATTTGCCCTGGTTGCCTCCAAGCGACCAACTTTCATCTAGACCCATCCACGATGCATCGCGGTCATCTCTGATCGACTTGAGACGGAGAGCAATTTCGTGGTCGTCTATAGGGCGGTATTCGCCAGCGCGATGCAGGACGGCATCGGCATCTTCTTCGGCACAAAACTGCACTCCGCCCGGACAGTCGAGTCCGATATGGCTGAGCAACGCAACGGGATTGTTGGGCCTAACGTCGAATTCGGCGGCAATCGCTTTTCGCTGGTCCTCGCTGTCGGGTAGAAGGCCAAACAGGTACGGATTCATGACCTGTTGTCCGTATGTGCGATTCGATACGGGTATGTTGGTCGATAGGGCTGGCCCGTCATAGTCATGATCGTAGGTAAAACTGATAAGACCGTTCTCATCTTGCGTGAGCGTTCCCGCAGGTACGTCGCAAATAATGGTCCGAAGTGATGTTCTGGCCATTGGCTATTTCCCTTCGGGCTTGGTTTGGTTAGATACGTTTGCGGCAATCGAGACTCCGAGATTGGACATGGCGAAATCGGCGAAGGCCTTGTCGTAGAGCTCGGCCGTAAAGGGGGTATCTGGAAGAGCTGAAATGGCTGCGCCGCGTCGGTTGCGATGGTGAAGACGTTGAGTGTGATGGCACCTGGGGGTGCTACAAGGTTGCAAATCAGCATGCGGGGCGTCGGTTGGCTGCTCATGTTTCGTGTCGTCGATATTCCCTTGAGCAACTAGAGCAAGTCCGAGAGCACCGAAAACCGCCAGCAGCTTGTCGAGTCGAATGCCGGTGGCGTCGCCCAGCTCGAGCGATGCGAGCAGGCGCTCCGAAACACCGGCCTTTTTAGCGAGGGTCGCACGGGTGAGACCCTGCGCCTCGCGTGCCTGGCGCACGTAGATGCCAGCTTGGCGCGGTGTGGTGATGGGAAGGGTGTCCACGGCGATCTCCAAACATGCAGACTTTTGCATATCAGTATGACATGCAAAAGTCTGCATGAAAAGGCCTCATGCAAAACTCTGCATGAGACCTTGCCCGGACGTTTAGTTTTGAAGGGTGTTTTACAGCGTCAAAAACCCCAAGTGTTCCAGCAGAATCTTGAGGCCGATAAGGATGAGCACGACGCCACCCACGATGGTGGCGGGTTTTTCGTAGCGCGCGCCAAAGGTGTGGCCGATCGCTACGCCGGCGACGGAGAAGATAAACGTTGTGACGCCGATAAGCGATACAGCGGGAACGATGTCAACCGAGAGCGCCGCAAACGAGATACCTACGGCTAGGGCGTCAATCGAGGTGGCAATGGCAAGAATCAGATATTCTGCCAGGTCAATCTTTTCGGCATCCTTGCCGTCGCCCCCATCCTCGTCTTCGGTAAAGGCTTCCCACAGCATTTTGCCGCCGATAAAGGCCAAAAGGATAAAGGCGATCCAATGGTCGATGGGTCCGATGATGCCCATGAATTGACTGCCGAGCGCCCATCCGATTACGGGCATGCCGGCCTGAAAGCCGCCAAAGAACAGGCCGAGCACTACGGCGACTTTAAGGTTGATCTTTTTCATGCCAAGGCCCTTGCAGATGGATACGGCAAAAGCGTCCATAGAAAGGCCGATAGCGAGCAACACAAGCTCTGCGAGTCCCATAGTCTGGCTCCCTCTCTGCGGGCGAGCCCGATTACGCGACTACTCCCTCATTTATATGAGACCCGATGCTACCACACGAGCAGTCAAAAGAACCCCGTCCCAAATGAGCTACCTAAGCGGTGTTCGCTCATTCTGTAAGCATCGGATTTCGCAAGCGCCGCAGGGACAAACCGTGAGAAACTATTTAGCGTTTATGGAGCGTATACGATGGGAGCGATGCCTTGGATAAGAACGAGCTGCAAAAGCGTATGGAACAGGCCATCCGCCTGACGGCACCTGGTCAGCCGATCCGCACCGCCCTCGACATGATCATCGCCGGTCACCTGGGCGCCCTTATCTGCGTCGGCGACACCGAAAACGTGCTCGCTGCCGGTAACGACGGCTTCCCGCTCAACATTTCGTTCACCTCGAACCGTCTGTTCGAGCTCTCCAAGATGGACGGTGCTATCGTTATCGACGGCGACCTCACCCAGATCCTGCGCGCCAACTTCCACCTCAATCCCGATCCCTCGCTTGCCACGAGCGAGACGGGCATGCGTCACCGCACCGCCGCTCGCATGTCGGTGCTCACCGATGCCATCGTGATCTCGGTCTCGGCTCGTCGTGCCGTCGTCAACGTGTACGTTCACGGCAAGAGCTACGAGATCCAGCCCGTCACTACCATCATGAGCTCGGTCAACCAGCTCGTCGCCACGCTCCAGACTACCCGTCAGTCGCTCGATCGCTCCCTGCTGCGCCTGACGGCCCTCGAGCTCGACGACTACGTCACGCTCGCCGACATTACCGGTATTTTCTCGAGCTTCGAGATCATGCAGCAGGCAAAGACCGAGCTTAAGGATTGCATTGTCAAGCTGGGCAACCAGGGCAAGCTCGTGCAGATGCAGCTCGAGCAGCTCGCCGGCTCCAGTATGGATACCGAGTACGACCTGATGATTCGCGACTACGCAAGTGATTCTTCCGAGGCTAATGCCGAGAAGATCCGCGCCGAGCTTAGCCGCATGACGCCTAAGGACCTGTCCGACCCGCAACACGTGGCGGCAGTTCTGGGCTATGACGACCTGGACGAGGACTCCGTCATGACGCCGCTGGGCCTGCGCACGCTTTCGCGCGTGTCCGTCGTGCGCGACGGCGTGGCCGAGAAGATCGTCGACGAGTACGGCTCGCTGCAGGAGCTCATGGACGACATCAGCGAGGATCCGGAGCGCCTGGGCGACTTTGGCGTTAACAACCCTGCCATTCTTGCGGACTCGCTGTACCGCATGAAGGGCACCAAACAGGGGAACGCATAATGGCGCCCGTATGCGCCGTGGTCGTTGCCGGTGGCAGCGGCCAGCGCTTTGGAAATCCCGGCGGCAAGCAGCTTGTTAACGTGGCGGGCCGTCCGCTCATGAGCTGGTCCATCCGCGCGTTCGATCGTAGCGACAAGGTCGGCCACATCGTGGTGGTGTGCCCTGCCGAGCGCCGTGCCGAGATGCGCCGCCTGGCCATCGACCCGTTTGACTATGACACGCCCATCAGCTTTGCCGATGCCGGCGCGACCCGCCAGGATTCCACCCGTGCCGGCGTGCATGCGGCTCCGGCGGGCTTTGAATATGTCGCCATCCACGATGGCGCTCGTCCGCTCATTACGACCGAGGCCATCGACCACGCTATCGACGTGCTCATGGGCGACCGCTCGCTCGACGGTGTCGTGTGCGGTCAGCCCGCGATCGACACGCTCAAGATCGTCGACGGCGATAATATCGTCGAGACGCCGCCGCGCGAGCTCTATTGGGCCGCGCAGACGCCGCAGATCTTTAGCGTCGACGCGATGAAGCGTGCCCATGCCGCGGCGATTGCCGAGGGCTTTATCGGTACCGACGATTCATCGCTGGTCGAGCGCATGGGTGGGCGCGTCCGCTGTGTCCAGAGCCCGCGCGATAACCTTAAGGTGACGGTGCCCGAGGATCTGCGTCCCGTAACCGCGATTCTACTCGGTCGCATGGCCGAGGGAGAGGACCTTCTCCATGTTCAGTAACCTGCGCATTGGCCACGGCTACGACGTCCACCGTTTGGTGGAGGGGCGTCGATGTATCATCGGCGGGGTCGACATTCCCTACGAGCGCGGCCTGCTGGGCCACTCGGATGCCGATGTGCTCGCGCACGCCTTGGCCGACGCCATTCTGGGCGCCTGCCGCGGGGGAGACATCGGCAAGCTATTCCCCGACACCGATCCCGCCTACGAGGGTGCCGATTCGATGGTGCTGCTCGCTCGCGTGATGGACTATGCGCGCGAGCTGGGCTTTGAGTTTGTCGATGCCGATTGCACCATTGCCTGCCAGCAACCCAAGATCACCCCGCACCGCGATGCCATGCGCGCCAACCTTGCCCATGCCCTGGGCGTTGACGTCGAAAATGTAGGCGTCGCCGCCACTACGACCGAAAAGCTCGGTTGGGAAGGCCAGGGCGAGGGAATCGGCGCCTGGGCCGTCTGCCTGCTACAGAAAACCGTTAAGGAGTAACGAATGCGTATCTACAACAGCGCTACCCATAAAAAGGAAGAGTTCCAGCCCATCGAGTCCGGCAAGGTCCGCATGTACGTGTGCGGCCCCACGGTCTACGACAACATCCACATCGGCAATGCCCGCACGTTCATCAGCTTCGATGTGATTCGACGCTGGCTCATCGCGAGCGGCTACGAGGTCACGTTCGCCCAGAACCTCACCGATGTCGATGACAAGATCATCAAGCGCGCCAACGAGCAGGGCCGTACGGCTGCCGAGGTCGCGACGGAGTTCTCCGACAAGTTCATCGGCGTCATGCGCGCCGCCAACGTGCTCGATCCCGATGTGCGTCCCCGCGCCACCAAGGAGATCGGCCCCATGATCGCCATGATCAAGACGCTTATCGAGCAGGGCCACGCTTACGCAGCCGATAACGGCGATGTGTACTTTGCCGTGCGCAGCGATCCCAACTACGGTCAGGTCTCGGGCCGCAACATCGACGACCTTATGGTTGGCGCGCGTATCGAGGAGAACGAGGACAAGAACGACCCGCTCGACTTTGCCCTGTGGAAGGCCGCCAAGCCCGGCGAGCCCAGCTGGCCGAGCCCCTGGGGCGAGGGCCGTCCCGGTTGGCACACCGAGTGCGCCGCCATGGTGCATCGCTACCTGGGCACTCCGATCGACATCCACGGCGGCGGCTCCGACCTTGCCTTCCCGCATCACGAGAACGAGTGCGCCCAGGCCACCTGCGCCTGGCACCAGGGCTTCTCCAACACCTGGATGCACACGGGCATGCTGCTGGTAGACGGCGAGAAGATGTCCAAGTCGCTCGGCAACTTCTTTACGCTGGCCGAGGTCCTCGAGCAGCACTCCGCTGCCGCCCTGCGCCTGCTGATGCTGCAGACGAGCTATCGCTCGCCGCTCGACTTTTCTTGGGAGCGCCTGGAGGGTGCCGAGAACTCGCTCACGCGTATCGCCGGTACGGTCGAGAACCTGCGCTGGGCTGCGAACCACGCGACGGCCGATGCCGATGAGGCAGCATCCGAGGCGTTTGCCGCCAAGGCCGCCGAGACCCGCGCCACCTTTAAGGAGTGCATGGACGACGACTTTAACACCGCTGGTGCCATGGGTGCCGTCTTTGGCTTTGTGACCGAGTGCAACCAGTACCTGGAGCAGGCCGGTGACGCTGCCGACAAGGCCGCAGTCCTGGCTGCCGCCGATACGCTGGCCGAGCTGCTCGATACGTTTGGCGTCGAGCTTCCCGAGCCCAAGGTGGAGCTGCCGCTGGGTCTGCTGGGTGTTGCCGCCGGTTTGGTTGCCTATACGGGCGACGACGTGGACGAGGCTGCTGCCAAGATTCTCGAGGCCCGCGCCGAGGCCCGTGCCGCCAAGAACTGGGATCTGGCCGACGCCATCCGCGACCAGCTCAAGGACCTGGGCCTCACCATTGAGGATACCGCCGCCGGCACCCGTATCAAATCTCTCTAATCCCCGCGGGTTTCCCAAGCACCCGACCTTGCCGTTCAAACCGTCGCTCGCGTACTCAAGTACGCGTCGCTCCTCTTTCACGGCAATCTCGGGCACTTGGAAAACCCGTACCGACCGCTTGAGCTATTCGTCTTAAGCGGTCGCTTCTTTTGTCCTGTTTGAAAAGTATTTAAAGGAGGCCGTTTTATGGCCGACAATCGCAAGCGTGCATCGCGTGGAGGCAAGCAGGCTGCTTCTGGCTCGCGTCCGATTCGCCGCAACGACCGCGCTGCCGCTCCCAAGGGCCAGCGCGAGCGCTCACAGGCTGCTCGCCCGCAGCGCGAGCGTAGCCGCGATAACGTCCAGGTTCCCAAGGGCGAGTTTATCGAAGGTCGCCGTGCTGCCGCCGAGGCGCTGCGTACCGGCTTTCCCGTCAAGTGCGCGCTCATCGCTGAGGGCGGGGAGCGCGATGCCGCCTTGTCGCGCCTGGTCGACGACCTCAACGCTGCAGGCGTCCGCATTAAGTATGTGCCGCGCGCGCAGCTCGATGCGCTGTCGAGCCATGGCGCTCACCAGGGCATTGCGCTCGAGGTGGGCAATTTCCCCTATGCCGATGTTGCCGATATCCTCGACCGTGCGGGCGACGGTCCGGCGCTCGTCGTCGTGCTCGACCATGTGACCGACGACGGCAACTTTGGCGCCATCGTGCGCTCCGCCGAGGTCGTGGGCGCGGCGGGCGTCATCATTGCCAACAAGCGCGCCGCCGGTGTGACCGTCGGCAGCTACAAGACTTCTGCCGGCGCCGTCATGCACCTGCCCATCGCGCAGGTTCCCAATATCGCCCGTGCGCTCGATGACCTCAAGGCCGCCGGCTTTTGGGTGGGCGGCGCCTCCGAGCACGCCGAAGGCAGTTGCTGGGACGCCCCCTTCGAGGGCCGCGTTGCGCTCGTCATGGGTTCCGAGGGCGACGGCATCTCGCGTCTTGTGCTCGAGAAATGCGACTTTTTGACCAAGCTTCCCCAGCGCGGCATGACCGAGAGTCTCAACGTGGCCCAGGCGACCACCGCTCTGTGCTTTGAGTGGCTGCGCCGCAATGCCGGCGAGCTCATGGGGGAGGAGTAGCGCATGTCCAAGAAGAACCGCGCCAAGTCCAAGGCCAAGCGCTTTGGCGAAGGCTCGGCCAAGCCGATTGTTTCGGCCGCGACCTATGGCGTGGGCGGCAATGCGTTTGCGCAGGCCATCGCCGATCCGGTCTCGACGGTGCACTCCAATAAGCCCGAGCTGCTGGTGGTCGACGGCTACAACGTGATTCACTGCACGCCGCGCTACGAAAAGCTCGTGTACGACCATTCCGATGATCCGTATTCCAGCGACGTTCACGATATGGCGCGCACCGCGCTCATCAACGATGTTGCGGCGTTTGCCCAGGGCCGCTACGAGGCTGTGATCGTGTTCGACGGTGCGGGCAATATCTCCAGCGAGCGCCCCAACCTGCCGGCTCGTGGCGTGCGCATCGAGTTCTCGCCGACGGGCGTATCGGCCGATACCGTGGTGCAGAAGCTCTGTATCGAGGCGCGCGAGGAGGGCCGCGCGTGCTCCGTGGTGTCGAGCGACGGCACGATCCAGGCCGTCGTTATGGGCAAGGGCGTCACGCGCATCTCGAGCCGCATGCTGGTGGACGAGATCAAACAGATCGATAACGACGTTCACGAGGCCGAGGAAGCCCCGCAGATCAAGATGACCCTGGGCAGCCGCCTGAGCCCCGATACCCTGGCCAAGCTCAAGGCCCTTCGCGGGAGGTAGGGAAGTTGTCGGGGCAATGCTGCCTCGCTAACTCCATTCAGCGATGTCGATCATTCTTTCGAGGCGCCATGTTAGCGCCTCTTTTAGATAAGGCAGTCTCGTTGTAAGAGCGTCGTTTTTGGATAGGATTTCGATCGCCTCGTCGACAAAGCCCTCGAGTTTGTCGCCGTCAAACCAGCCCATGTCCTCGACGAGCAACATTTGTTTGGCGGGACTTGAATGAAATTGTGCGCTGGTAAAACTGTGCTCTCCCGCCCTAAGCTCCTCTAGTGATATGTTGCACCAGAGTGATGAGCCCGAATCGAAGATGGGGGCTGGTCTGCAGGCCAGTGAGTTGACGTTTCGCACGAGGCCGAAGTTGCGCCAATGACGGTCGTAGTTGGCAATGATGTCATCGCATACGATCATGCGGTCAAGGGCGTCTTTTATATCTGTCGCTCCAAGCTCCTCGCTGTTTGCTACATACCGTTCGTAATCGGTTAGTCGCTCGTCTGCATTTGCATGCTGGTTTACATAGAACGCAGGGACATATTCTTCTTCGTCAGTTAAGAAGACATTGCATGTGCTCAAGGCGGAAGTACCCGCGCCTTCGAGCGAATAGGGTACATAATCGCAACCGTTTAGGATGCGACGGTGAAGTGCAGTCGCCACCAGCTCGTTATAAGGTTCCTGGTTTAGATGTGCACCTGCCTTGTGGAGGATTCGACGGTCACCCTCGCATGTCCAGTACTTTTGAAGATTGCCGTCCGAGGTGTTGTCAGGCTTTGCGGCAGCTGCCTTACCCTCCGGGGCGAAGGGTGCAATGGTTAGCGAGACGTCGTCAAAAGCATTATTGAAGAAATTGATATCTTCCCACGCGAGACCGGAGTCTTGGGGCCTAATCCAATACTGGTCGGATAAGGAGAGGCCAAGATTTCGCTGTACGAGTTCATCGGGAACATCGACTGCGGCTTCTGCAAGCAGGGAGGCTAGCCCAATGCGTGCGAGCGGGATACCGCGGCCGCGCCACCAGATGCGGAAGGAGTCGAGCGATACAGGTTTGCTGGGAGCAAAAACTCCAATAGGGGCGTGGGCACGATCGACGTCGGCGCCGATGTGGGTGAAGTCTTTCCGTGATCTGCTGTAGACCAGCTGGGCCACTTCGTGCGTGCGGTTCATGAGGGTAAATGCGATTTCGCTTTTCCCGTGTCCACGACGAGGCCGTCCCCCTCTTTTGGTTGCGGAGCGGAGTCGCGTGTCTACGCTGCCTTTGTCGATAAGCCATACACCAGAAGCCTTGCGGGCCTCAAGTGCTCCGTTTTTTATGAGCTCCTGCACCCTGCGCGGAGTGATGCCGAGCAGCTCGGCTGCTTCTTTTGTAGTCAACATCGCGAAACCCTTCGCCAAAACGAATAGTTTTATATAGCCAATTGTAATTAAAACTATTCGTTCTGGCGAATGGTTTTAAGATTGAGAGCGCACTGACAGAAATGAACGGGCCTGGTACGCGCTGTTGCTGGATTTTGCATATTTGTATAACGCCGTGCGGCCTGTTGCGCCCCGTCCGTAATTCCTTTATTCTTAACAGGCTTCGCGCGAAAGCGCCAAGTGTGCCAGTGTGGCGCAACGGTAGCGCAACTGATTTGTAATCAGTGGGTTGCAGGTTCGATTCCTGTCACTGGCTCCATGAGAGTTTCGGGCTTTGTTCCTTGTGGGACAGGGCCCGTTTCTATTTAGGTGGTGCGCCATCGGGTTAGCGCCCATCCCGTTTTTGGTTTGTCTCGTCCTCCAGTTTGTCTAAATCTGTAACACCAAGACCGATATTTGGCATCTAACTGTTACAGATTGAGATGAAACTTAGGGTGTTTTAGGAATATCTTGATCTGTAACATGTAGGAGCGGAATAGGCCTCTTGCCGTTACAGATCGAGACAAGGGCGGGTACGGACCTGGATGTCCTGCTCGAGCGTGGATTTCTGGACGCGCGAGAGAAAAAATCTCCCGACCGGAGAACGAGCGTGGATAATTAACTTGGATAGGGAGCTAAGGTAAACACCGATTGTCTATCGAAGGCTTTAGAAACAACGACCCCGATTTCATTGTGGAATCGGGGTCGTTTGTGCCTCAGGAATCCGAATGGATTAATCGAGCTCCTAAGGGACTTCTTGGGTTCTTGCTAATGGTCTGCCGAGGGTGTCCCCAATGCAAACAGCGGGCATTTACTCAATATAGTTGGGATTCTTCTTGATAATCACGCGTGCAGCGATGAACGAGACGACGATGGCGATGACGGCGACAACGCACGCCAGTACGAAGTTGCCCATGGATCCATCGGGAGCGATAAAGATCAGCGCCGAAAGAAGACCGGGGCATGCTCCCGCAACATACTCCTTCAGGACGAAGATGCCTGCAGGGAGTCCCGCGCAGAGGGCGCCGATTGCCGTGCCGACAAGCAGGCGGGGACGCTCGATGAGGCAGCCGTAAAATGCGGGCTCAGTTACGCCGCAAAGTGCGGTGACGGCAACCGTGGTGACCATACCTCTCTTCTCCTTGTTGCCTTTCATTGCAGTTGCCAAGGCGAGACTCGTGCCGCCAATGCAGAGGTTTGAGATGAAGCCAAAGATGATGGGTGCCCAACCGAGCTGCGCCAGGCTCGTAACTTCGATTGCGATGTAAGCCTTATCGAGACCGAGCATGACGAAATAGGGGTTAAGGGCTGCCAGGATCGGGGTAGCGATAAATGCCACGTTGTCCATGAGCCATGTGGCGGCATCACTCAGCGCGTAGCCCATCATGCTGCCGGCGGGGCCGAGAACAATCAGCTCAACAGGCACGACGATGAACATGGTGAGTAGCGGCTTCAAGAACAGTTTGGTAACGTCGGGGATGATTTTCTGAAGACCGCGATCAACAAAGTACATGAACACAACGCCCAGTACGATTGGCACCACCGTGCTCGAGTAGTCATTCGTCGGGATGGGGATGCCAAGAAAGTCGAGACCCTCAGCACCGCTAATAGACGAGCTAATCATGATTGCGCCCAGCAGTGCGCCCATGATAGGCTGCATCTTCATGACGGCGGCGAGCTGATAGCCGAGGTAAACGGGTAAGAAGCTAAACGAAGCGCTAAAGATCGCCAACAGGACCTGGGCGGTTCCGCTATCGGTGCTCAATCCGCAATAATTGACCAGGAGATTCTTGATCGAAAGAATGAGTCCGCCAACGATGAGCGCCGGGACGATGGGCATGAATACCTGTGCAGAGACGTTCCCGAATTTCTCAATCAAGCCCATGGCGGTGTTACCGCTTTTAATGCCTTCTGCAAGGTCTTTGGCGGTTTGGGCATCGTCGGCAACCGTGCCACCGCCGACTTCGATTCCCGCGAAGTCGAGGAAGTCGTTGTAAGCCTCGGTGACGTTGGGGCCGATGATCACCTGAAGCTGGCCACCGCTGACTACTGCCCCGAGCGCCTGATCGGCCGATTTGGCGAGCTGGAGATCAATGATCGAGGTGTCTCGTGCGTCGATGCGAAGGCGCGTCGCACAATGAGTTACCGATGTAATATTCTCTTTGCCGCCAACAGCCTTTAGGACTGTTTCGGACATTGCCTGATATTTCATCTCTTTCTCCTAACCTTCCTGCTCCTGATACTTCGAGATAAGGTCTCGGTACCAATACCAGCTCTTTTTGGGGGTGCGCTCCAGATTGTTTTCGAAGTCGATATGGACAAGTCCGTATCGTTTTTCGTAGCCGTTGATCCAGCTATACAGATCCATCGTCGACCAGAGGTAGTAGCCCTCAACGCGCGCGCCGTCGCGCTTAGCCCTCATCATGTGCTCGATGAACTGGCCCAGAAGCTCGATGCGGTCATCATCGTGGATCATTCCGTCTGCGTCTGGTTGCTCATAGGCGCCATGTCCGTTTTCCGTAATAAAGATGCGGGGCGCGTCATAGCGCTCGTGGACATCCATGATGGTTGAATACATGCAACTTGGGAGTATTTCGCGGCCCCATTTATTGCGGGGAACATTGCTGTCGCGGGCGCTTTCAAACAAGGGCGCAATGCATTTTCCTTCGACCTTTTTGCTCGAACCGCCCTTATTGTTCGCCGAAACGGCAAGCTCTCCACCGTGCCAGTCGGTTACATACTCTCGGCAATACACGTTGAGTCCAATAAAATCGACTTTACCGTCTCTGAATTCTTCTACGTCATTTGGGGATCGATAGAGCGAGACGCCAAGTTTTTCAAGGATTTCGTCCATTTCTGGCGGCAGTTGACCCTGAAGTGCTGGTGCCAGAATCATGCGATTGGCGAAAAAGTCTGCGTATCGAAATACGTCATCGGGGTGCTCGGTTGCCGGGTCGAGTTCGACAACGCCGCCATCGTGGACGGCGCCGATGATGCCGTCGTAGCCCATTTGACGATATGCTCGGACTGCGAGTGCGCTGGCGCGCATCAGGTTGTACTGAAACTGCATGTACGACTGAACGTCGAGCGATCGATTGGGGGGATAGTTGCCCAACATGTTTACGCAGTAGCTGTAGAAATGCGGCTCGTTAACGGTAGCCCAGATTTTGACGCGGTCTCCAAAGCGCTCAAAGCAAATCCTGGCGTATTTGCAGAACCACTCTGCCATGTCGTTGTTCAGCCATCCGCCTTTGCAAGCAAGCGTGAATGGCAGATCGTAATGGAACAGCGTAACGTTGGGCTCTATGCCATTTTCGAGGCAGCAATCAATGACCCGATTATAAAAATCGATACCCTTTTCATTCACTTCGCCGATACCCGTGGGAATGATTCGACTCCATGAAAGAGAGAAGCGATAGGTGTTTTGTCCGCCTTCTTTCATCATGCGGATATCTTCTTCATAGCGATGGTAGAAGTCGCAAGATACATCACCGTCAACATGGTTGATGTTCTTATTGCTTGTGTGGTTAAAGAAATCCCACTCGCCAAGGCCTTTGCCGCCTTCGTTCCAGGCACCCTCGCACTGATAAGACGCCGTGGCGGAACCCCAGAGAAACGGCATGTTGTTCACGTTGTCCATGAATCCCCTTTCCATCATTCAACACGGTGGATACGTGTGACGGAATTACGATTAAGATGACGTCAACTGATTTGAATCATAGGAGAACGACCAAAGCTGTTTGATTCAATAAATGAACTATGATTTCGAGGAGAGCGGAAAGAGGAATCACGTGAATATCAATGACTTCGATGTGCTCAATCGCATTAGCTCCATCATCAACAGCGAGTTTGGGTCAAACGATGCCGCCATCGCTCGATATCTCATCGCTCACATTAGGCGTTCGAGCGAAATCAATGTTGCCGCAATAACCCGCGATGCATTCGTGACCCGTTCCGCTGTTCGTCGTTTCTGCAATCGTTTGGGCTACCAGTCTCTTAGCGATTTGAAAGAATCATTTACTCAATCAGTCTTTCCAAGCGACTTAAGCCATCGAGAGGAGGAATTTGGCTACGAGGAGTACAGGGCAGAACTCGACGTTCGCATGATCGAGATGTTCGCTGAGGTTGAAAGCGGCGTGTCCGATATCGCTATTAAGCACCTTGCCGACGAAATTGATGGCCATAATAACGTTGAAATCTGGTGCACCAATAATGTGAGCGCCAATCTCGTACGATTTCAGCAGGAAATGTTTTATGCGGGCAAGATAGTTCGCATAGTTGCTGGGGCTAACGTCGCGGAATTGAAAAACATGGGAGATGCTTCGCAGTCATTGATAATTCTCGTATCGGTCTCCGGGCTATTTGCGTCACAGGCGCGTGAGTATCTTGATTGCCGTTCGGGGAGGAAGATTCTAATTACTGCGTTTAGCAACGATGACAAATCGAGGTCTTTTGACCGTGTATATCGTCTTGGAAATGCGGGAAACGGAATTGACCGACTCGGCGTTTATTCGAAATACGCCATGACCTATTTCTTCGACTTGCTATCGTCGTGTTACTTGAGTCGCTACCCTTGCACCAAGGGGGAGCCGCTCTATGGGTCTACTTTGGTCTGGCCCGAGTAGTAGCGGCTCTATAGTTCTCCCGCCTAGTGAATGAGCGTGGATAATCTGCCACTTTGGGTTCGAAGCCGTGCTAAAAGAGGGAGATTATCCACGCTCGATTTCAAACGGGAGAAAATCCACGCTCGTTCGTGCCGGAAAAGTCCGATCGCAACCTATGTAATAGTGCAAGAGGGTCGTTATCGAGGGTCGATATTGCAGGCGTACTCCACCGTGCCAAAGTGTTCCCTTGGGAAATGTCACCAGCGTAGCGAAATCCACCGCCCTTCATATCTAAACTCAACAAAAACGCAGGTCAAAGGCATATAGATACGCCCGGCACCGTGTATCTAGAGGTTTTCGTTGACAGCCCCCAAGGTTGCATCGTATTATCTTTTTCGTTCGCGGGGGCGGCGGTCCAAAAGACCAAAGAACCTGCGGATACTTGAACGATTGGGAGTTTGCCCGAGTGGTTAATGGGGACGGGCTGTAAACCCGTTGGCTCTGCCTACATAGGTTCGAATCCTATAGCTCCCACCCGTCAAGTGCCTGTATAGCTCAGTCGGTAGAGCACTTCGTTGGTAACGAAGAGGTCACCAGTTCAAGTCTGGTTGCAGGCTCCATCCGGCGGTGTAGCTCAGTTGGTTAGAGCACACGGTTCATACCCGTGGCGTCACTGGTTCGAATCCAGTCACCGCTACCATAGGTAACACGGTGGCTTCTCAATAGTATGTTGAGAGGCCACTATGGTATAAAGGCAAAGTCCCGTCCGGGGACGACCTGTTAAGAGGAGGGCTTTATGGCCAAAGAGAAGTTTGAGCGCACTAAGCCGCATGTTAACATCGGCACCATTGGTCACGTCGACCACGGCAAGACCACGCTGACCGCTGCCATCACCAAGGTTCTCTCCGAGACCGAGGGCTGCAAGGCTGACTTCACTGCGTTCGAGAACATCGACAAGGCTCCCGAGGAGCGCGAGCGCGGCATTACGATCTCCGTCTCCCACGTTGAGTACGAGACTGCTGCCCGTCACTACGCTCACGTTGACTGCCCGGGCCACGCTGACTACGTCAAGAACATGATCTCCGGCGCTGCTCAGATGGACGGCGCTATCCTGGTCATCGCCGCTACCGACGGCCCCATGGCTCAGACCCGCGAGCACATCCTGCTCGCCCGTCAGGTCGGCGTTCCCTACATCGTCGTCTTCCTGAACAAGTGCGACATGGTCGACGATGACGAGCTCATCGACCTCGTCGAGATGGAGACCCGTGAGCTCCTCTCCGAGTACGATTTCCCCGGCGACGACATCCCCGTCATCCGTGGTTCCGCTCTGGGCGCTCTCGAGGGCGACGCCAAGTGGATGGACGCCATTCGCGAGCTCATGAAGGCCGTCGACGAGTACATCCCGACGCCTGCTCGTAACAACGACCTTCCGTTCCTGATGGCCGTTGAGGACGTTATGACCATCTCCGGCCGTGGTACCGTTGCTACCGGCCGTGTCGAGCGCGGTGAGCTCAAGCTCAACGAGCCCGTCGAGATCGTCGGCATCAAGGATACCCAGAACACCGTCGTTACCGGTATCGAGATGTTCCGTAAGTCCATGGACTTCTGCGAGGCTGGCGACAATGTCGGTCTGCTGCTCCGCGGCATCAAGCGCGAGGACATCGAGCGCGGCCAGGTTCTCTGCAAGCCTGGTTCGGTTACCCCGCACACCAAGTTCACCGGCGAGATCTACGTTCTGACCAAGGAGGAGGGCGGTCGTCACACCCCGTTCTTCGATGGTTATCGTCCTCAGTTCTACTTCCGTACCACCGACGTTACCGGTACGGTCAAGCTGCCCGAGGGCACCGAGATGGCTATGCCTGGTGACCACATCACCATCGAGGGCGACCTCATTCACCCGATCGCCATGGAGGAGGGCCTGCGCTTCGCTATCCGCGAGGGTGGCCACACCGTCGGTTCGGGCATCGTCTCCACGATCATTGAGTAAATTAGCTCTTTGATATAGCTGACTCAGAGAACCCGGCACTTATATGGGTGCCGGGTTCTTTTCTGCAATGGATGTTGAGCCGTTGCTGGTGTCGAGAGGATCGATAATGGTCCTGGATGCACCGTCGATTAGCTCTCGATGGCTTCATTGATGTGTTCCAAATATGAATGGATCCACCGAGAACCAATTGACTCGAGGTTTTCATTGACAGCACTTACGTGGAGCTGATAAAGTAACAACTCGTGCCCGTACGGGGCGGAAATGAAAGGTTCAGGATACATGCGTACTCTAGTTACTCTTGCGTGCACTGAGTGCAAGCGCCGCAACTATACGACCACCAAGAACAAGTCGACCATGCCTGATCGTATGGAGATCAAGAAGTATTGCCCCTGGTGCCGTCACCACACGCTGCACAAAGAGACTCGCTAGTCTCTAGTCACATACGCCAGTAGTTCAATTGGTAGAGCATCGGTCTCCAAAACCGAGTGTTGAGGGTTCGAGTCCTTCCTGGCGTGCCAGTCATTATTCCGTAAGCTCCCACTTGGGGGCTTACGGTTTACTCATGTATAAGCGCATTGCGCGGAGGTAACCCAAATGGCCAACAAGAAGAACAAGAAGAAGGCACAGCAGCAGGCGCCTGCCAACAACGCTGCCGCCAACTCCAAGGTTGAGGCCAAGAAGGCCGTTGCCAAGAAGAACGAGAAGGCTGCGAAGTCCAAGAAGAACGAGAAGCCTGGTTTCTTCGCCCGCACCAAGAAGTATTTCGCTTCGGTCAAGTCCGAGATGAAGCGTGTCACGTGGCCCGATAAGAAGGAGCTCGTGAACTACTCGGTCGTCGTTTGCGCTTCTCTGATCGTCGTCGGCGTCGTCATCGCTCTGCTCGATGCTGGCTTTGGCGAGGCTCTTGCTCTGTTCTCTGGATTGAGGGGCTAAACCATGTCTAAGCGTTGGTACGTCGTTCACACTTACTCTGGATACGAGAACCGTGTTAAGTCCGATCTCGAGCACCGCATCGAGACTATGGGCATGCAGGACCGTATCTTTGATATCGAGATTCCTATGGAGCGCGTCACCGAGATTAAAGAGGGTGGCAAGCGCGAGACCAAGGATTCCAAGATCTTCCCGGGTTATGTCCTGGTCCGCATGGAGATGGATGACGATGCTTGGACGTGCGTTCGTAACACGCCCGGCGTCACCGGTTTCCTGGGCGGCAACGGCAAGCCCGCTCCGCTTTCCCGCGACGAGTACAACAAGATGACTCGTCGTCCCGGTAAGGGCGATTCGCCCAAGCGCACCTCGGTTGATATTCAGGTCGGCACGTCCGTCCGCGTCACCGATGGCCCGCTTACCGACTTTGATGGCAAGGTCTCCGAGGTTAACACCGAGGCCGGCAAGCTCAAGGTCACGCTGATGATCTTTGGTCGCGAGACGCCGGTCGAGCTCGACTTTAACCAGGTCGCTGTCATCGCTTAAGTTTTCGTCCGTTCGCGCGAGCGTGCTTCTTCTGTGACTGCTCATCTCAGGAGTGCTTCTAACACGTGCGTGCTTACGATATAGCAAGTACTTCACACTCGTGATTCGAAAGGAATGACCATGGCTGAGAAGAAGGTTGCCAACGTCATTAAGCTCCAGATTCCTGCTGGTGCCGCTAACCCCGCTCCTCCCGTCGGCCCCGCCCTGGGCGCTGCTGGCGTGAACATCATGCAGTTCTGCCAGGCCTTTAACGCCGAGACGCAGGACAAGAAGGGCGACATCATCCCCGTTGAGATCTCTGTCTACGAGGATAAGTCCTTCTCCTTCATCACCAAGACCCCGCCGGCGGCTCACCTCATCAAGAAGGAGCTGAACCTCAAGTCTGGTTCCGCTAAGCCCCAGGCTGACAAGGTCGGTCAGCTCTCCCAGGAGCAGCTCACCAAGATCGCCGAGATCAAGATGCCGGACCTCAATGCCAACGACATTGACGCCGCCAAGAAGATCATCGCCGGTACCGCCCGTTCCATGGGCGTCACCATCGCTGAGTAGCGATTTCTTTAGGTAATGACGGGTTCTCCGACCGGGGCGCCCGTTAAATGTGTGCAATAGGGCACACGATACGATGTGGGAGGGCTCACGCCCGTTTAACCACAGGAGGTAATGCACATGGCTAAGCATGGTAAGAGCTATAACGCCGCTGCCGAGAAGATCGACCGCGCCACGCTCTACACGCCCCTTCAGGCTGCCAAGCTCATCAAGGAGCTCGACACCGCCAAGTTCGACGAGACCGTCGAGGCCCACTTCCGTCTGGGCATCGATACTCGTAAGGCTGACCAGAACATCCGTGGTTCCATCTCCCTGCCCCACGGCACCGGCAAGACCGTTCGTGTTGCCGTCTTCGCCGAGGGCGAGAAGGCCCGCGAGGCCGAGGCTGCCGGCGCCGACATCATCGGTTCCGACGAGCTCGTCGCCCAGATCCAGAAGGGCGAGATCAACTTCGACGCCGCTATCGCTACGCCGAACATGATGGCCAAGGTTGGCCGCATCGGTAAGATCCTTGGTCCCCGTGGCCTTATGCCGAACCCCAAGCTCGGCACCGTGACCATGGACGTCGCCAAGATGGTCTCCGAGCTCAAGGCCGGCCGCGTTGAGTATCGCGCCGACCGTTACGGCATCTGCCACGTGCCCCTGGGCAAGAAGTCCTTCTCTGAGCAGCAGCTCGTCGAGAACTACGCTGCCCTGTACACCGAGATCCTGCGCGTCAAGCCCTCTTCTGCTAAGGGCAAGTACGTCAAGTCCATCTCCGTGTCTTCCACCATGGGCCCTGGCGTCAAGGTCGATCCCGCTGTCCAGCGCGACTTCCTGGCTGAGTAACTGCTAGTTACTGCCTGAGCAAAGCAAGCATTGCTAAAGAAACCCGGTTCTGCCTCGTGCAGGACCGGGTTTCTTGCTATCTCGGGGTAAAACCACCCCAAAGGGGAAAGTGACCTCTTTGAGGTGGTTACCAGGGTGTTCTGGCGGTAGAGGACTCGATGGCCTCGTGGCGTTTGAGCTCGCGGCGCATGGTTTGCGAGTTGAGCCAGGCTGCCTGCCAGCCACGGATGGGGTAGCGCGTCTGGTCGAGCTCAAACTGCGTATAGCCGCAGGCGTTGATGATCGTCGTTCCACACACATGCTGCCGCTCGCGCTGAAAATCGTAACCGTAGCTTTGGTGTACATGCCCATGCACCATGTAGTCGGCCCCCCAGGACTCAAGCGCTGTGTTAAAGCACTCAAACCCTCGATGCGGCAGATCATCCAGATCACCCATACCGGCGGCGGGTGCATGGGTAAGCAGAATGTCGCACCCGCCGACCATCCTAACCTTACGCGACAGCTTACGCATGCGCTTGGACATCTCGCGTTCGGTGTACATGTTGGCGCCGTCGCGATAACGCATGGACCCGCCAAGGCCCGCAATGCGAATCCCTCGGTACGTGTACACGCTGTCTTCCACGCAGATACATCCGCCCGGTGCATGACGTGCGTAGCGGTCGTCGTGGTTGCCGCGAACGTAGATGAGCGGTTTGTTGATGACGGTGACCAAAAACTCAAGATAGTCCGGGTCCAGATCGCCGGCAGACAGAATCAGGTCGACACCCTCAAAGCGCTCCTTGCGAAAGCACTCCCAAAGGCATCGTTCTTCGGTATCTGCTATGGCAAGGATCTTCATAGGGCGGTAACTCCCGGCTCATCGTCGAGCTGCGGAATGGTGCCTACCACGTTGTCCGCCAGCCAATTCATCTCGACAATCTGCGCGCTCGGCAGTGGGGGAAAGCCCTCGATCTGCACCACGCCGTCTTGGCTATGAAGCTCGCCGCCAAAGGGATTGATGGAGCCTTCGACGATGCCATTGCGGAGCAGCTGCACCAGTTTGCGCGTCTGATAGGGCAGGCCTGGAGCGTAGCGAATGTCGATGACGCCGGAGCTCATGCCGTACCAGTAGTTGACGGCGCGCACTTGGTTGTCGTCGCTGGTCTCGTCCCACGTGCCGTGCAGAAGGCTGCGAACGATAAGTTCGTAGTAACGGCCCCAGTTCCATACGGGCATGGCGATGCCGGCGACTTTGCCGTCGACTAGGCGGTGGAGTCCGTAGGCGGTGGGGTCTTCCAGCGACTTGGACATGTCGGCGCCGGTCATGACGCTCACGCCTTCGCGGCACATGGCCTCGGCGAGACCTCCAGCGGGCACATCGCCCCAGGTCAGGATAATTTGCGCGCGGGGGTCGAGCAGCGAGGCGCCGATGGCAAAGGCGTTGATCTCGCTAAGCGCGCCCGAGGCGAAGACCGACGCGTGGTAGCCGATACGGTGGTTGTCCGCCATACTGGCGGCAAGGGCGCCCAGGAGGAACTTGGCCTCGTACATCTTGCCAAAGTACGAACGGACGCTTTGGTGGGGAAGGCCGATAGAGCAGTTAAGGAACCGCACCTGGGGATACTCAACGGCAGCTCTGAGCGTGTATTCCATCAGGCGGTGCGAGGTCGAGAAGATGACGTTAGCTCCATGTTTGACAGCCGTTTCCACGGCGGCGTAGAACACGTCCGGATTGTGACAGTCCTCGAACGCCTCGGTGTGCACGATACCGCCAAAGTGCTCATTGAGATACTGACGCCCTTGGTCGTGCAGGCTGTCCCAGCTCGACGTCGCACAGGGGAACTCATGGATAAAGGCGATGCGCAGGGGGTTGGCCGCCGAGTAGACGGTCTTGCCCATAAAGAAGTTGAGCACGCCGGAGGTGGACTTGGCGGGCGCCTCTTCCTCATCGACACTCGGCGCCTCGACAAGATCGACCTTGTCCTCGTCACTTTTGCCGGCAATGACCAGCTCGCGCCAAATCTTGCACAGGCGGTTTACGACGATATCCGTCGGCGTATCCAGCAGACGGTCCTGGTTGTACACGTTGAGGTAGACGAGCATGGCGTCGGCGGGCGTAATGTCCAGGTGGTCGCCGCCTGCGCGAAGGTAGGCGCGCTTAAAGAGTAGGAAGGTGTGGCGCAGGTAGTCGACCTTTTTCTGCGGCCATTTTTCGATAAGGTTCTGACCGAGCATCTTGGCGAGCGTCTCGTAGCTTCCCTCACGCGAGAACTCGATCTCGTATAGGGGGCAGACGCGCCAAAACGCGCAGAATTCACCGTACAGGCGGCTTTCGACGGAATCCCATGTGCCGGGGTAGAGACGGGTGACCCTGGCCGAAACCGTTGGAGCGTCCAGGAATTTGAGGACACTGACGCGTTTGTTGCCTTCCTGGACATAGAACCGATGCATGAACTCGGTGACGATGATGGGGTCGCGATAGCCCTCGGTTACCTGGATGTCGTAGAGGTTGGACCACTTGCGGGCGAACTCGGTGTTAAACGGCAGCAGGGGCATAAAGTTGCATGAAAAGGCGGACTGACGGCCTTTGGTGACCGTGCCGACGACCATTTCGAGCGGAATATCCCGCAGGCCGACGCTCACTCGCTGACCTAAGGGGAGCTGAGCAACCAAGCTATCGAGGTCCGTAAGGTATGGATGCTCGCTTTGGCTAATGGCGCGACGGCGTCCCTGCTCGCCGCGCTTGCGTGCTTGACGATAGGCCTCTTCCATGGTGTCTACTCCCTTAGTCGTTTAAACAACGATATGAACCATGGTACCACGAATGAAAACCACTACAAAGATGCCTGTCCCCTTTGCGGTGGTTTAGGCGATGATGGGGGCGATGGCGCGGATGCAGGCGTCGGCTGCCGTGAAAGTAGTGCTGTCGTCGCTGACGATAAAGATGATCTTTCCTTTGATGCCAAAGTCGCCGATTTCGCTAAAGAGTACGTAGGGCTCCTTGTCAAAGCCCGAGATGGGCGAGACGGCCGTTTTGGTTGCGCTCGTGAGCTCGTCTGCCAGCACGTCAAGGGAAGCCCACTTAGACGTGTCCTTTACGGCAACGGGCACGGCCACGCGCCCAAAGGGCATCAAATGCACGAGCGTGTTCTTGGAGATGTTGGAATTGGGCACAATGATGGTCTGTCCACAGGCATCCTCAATCGTTGTATGGCGCCAAGTGATGTCTTGGACAACGCCGGATACGCCGCCGACCTCGATATTGTCGCCGGGTTTGATGATGCCCATAAAGGTCACCTGCATGCCGCCGATAAGGTTTGATAACGTGTCCTGAAAGCCGAGCGAGATGGCGATGCCGCCGACGCCAAGAGCGGCGACGAGCGCGTTTGCGTTAATGCCAAAACAGTTGTCGAGGATAAAGCTGCCGCCAATCATCCAGATGACGGCGCGCGCGATGTTGATGAAGATACTCGATGCCGGAAGCGGGTTATCGTCTCGGTTAAGCAGATGGTTCAGGGTCTTGGATACGACCTTGGCGGCGACGGCGGTGCCTATCGCCAAGATGACGGCCCAGATGATGTTGTGGACCCACCGTTGCTCAAAGAAATGAAGAATCGGCTCAAACAATTCCATGTAGGGAAAACCTCCTAATGATCGTTCAACCATGATACCCACCAAGAAGCCCGTCCGATCAAATTCGGACGGGCTTCTGTGCTCGATATAAGGTTTACGCGGCGGGGCTGTAAGGCCCGGCGGTGTAGCTTAGCGTCGACGCTTCCAGATAATACCGAGCATGATGACGATGATGCCGCCGATAAGGCACGCGCCAACTACTGCCAGCGTGCGGTCTCCCGTTGCGGCGAGCTTACCGGTCGTCTTCTTGGTGATGACCTTCGTGGTCGTCGTGTCCGTCTTAGGCGAGGGCTTAGGCGTCGGGGCCGGTGTGGGCGTGGGGTCCACGGCTGCGGAGCCGAAGCCGATGGTGCCGGCGAGCCCGGCCATCTTGCTCTCCCAGCCGTTCTGCCCAATCAGCGCCCTCAGCGCCGCCTCGCACGTGCCCCACTCGGTGTACTTGGTGGCGTGTGCAAAGGTGGGAAAGTCGGTCGTGTTGGTAATGATGTAGTTGTTGGTGGCGACGGTATAGGTCTTGGCGGGGTCGAGCGTACTGCCGTCCTTGGTGAGTGTGGCACTCACAATGCGCTTGCCTTCGGGCTGCGTCCAATCAATCGTCACGTTGATGCCGCCAAAGGAGAGAACGCTGCCAGAGTCATCGCGCCACTTGTACTTGTCTTGCGCCTCCTGCTCGGTATGGCCGGCTGCCACGTAGGCTTGCTGAAGCTCGTAGCTGTGATTGCACTCGTCGCTGATCTGCAGTGAGTGCTCGAGCGCTGCCAGGAAGTCCGCGCCGGTCATGGTCCAGGTCTCCACGGTGTTGCCGTAAGGCGAGATAGCGATGACGTTGCCGGCGGTCACGTTGCCCGCCGCGATGCCGCCGCGGATGCCGCCAGCGTTTTCGATAGCGAAGTCCGCGCCCGTCAGGGCAAGATAGGAGCCGCAAATCACGTGGCCGATGGTCTGGGCCTTGGTGGTGTCGCCCTCCTTGCCGGGGCGGAAATCGGTGGTGCGCACCATTTCCCAACCATGCGTGCCTGCGGCGTCCTCGCCGTAGAAATAGTTGGTGGTGGATGTGCCGAGCACCTTGTTCGATTCGTTTTCAAAGTCCTCGTCGAGCGGCTTGATCTTGTTGCGGACGGCTTCAAGGCGGCTTTGGTAGTCGGAGCCCTTGTCGGGGTCTGTCAAAAGGTCGTTGACGTTCTTGGCGGTGTAGAGCTTCTCGTCGCTGCCGTCTGCAGGGACCGTGACCGTGTCATCGTCGGTCGTCTCGGTGCCATTCGTGTCGTATTTGTACGGAATGGAAAGCAGCCCCACCTCGGCAAAGGCGCTGCCTGCCTCGACAACGTGGATCGTCTTGCCGTCGGCTCCCGTCACCTTCTCGTTAAGGTTGATGTGCTCGTGGCCTGCGATAAGGGCATCGACGCCACGGAGCCGCGTGGCAAAGGTCTTTGCGTCGAGCGTGTGCGCGATACACACAACAACATCGCAGCCCTCCTTGCGCAGCTGCTCTGCCTCGGCATTGATGGCGTTCGCGGCACTCGAGAAGCTGGTGCCCGCGACCAGGTCCGCGCGCAGCGAGGAACCTAGCGACTCATCCATGGCTCCGACGACGCCGACCTTGATTTTGTAGTCGAATGTGGAGTGATCCTCGCTATCCTCCCAGGTGCGATCGAGCGTCTTCGTGATGCTCGAGCTCCATGCGCCGTTCGAGGACGTTGCATTCGCGCAGAGCATGGCGAAGGGCGTGCCGGTGGTGCTGTAGCCGGTCATGGTGCGGAGTTTGTCCGCGCCGTAGCTCCAGTCGTGGTTGCCTGGCGTGGTTGCGTCGTAGCCGTCGGCGTAGAAGGTGTCCATGAGCTCGGCGATGCTCTTGCCCTCGCTCATGGTGGCGAAGGACTGTCCGTGGAAGGTGTCGCCCGCATCGAGTAAAAGATCGGGGGCGCTGCTTTGGGCGCTATAGAGAACCGCCAGTCCGTCAAAGCCCACAGTGCCGGTGCCCTTGCTTGCGTTGTAGCTGTACTTGTAGCTGCCGTGGATATCGTTGGTGTGCATGACGGTCACAGAGCCGTCAATAGCGGCGGGCAGGTTCCCGGCGAAAGCGAGGCTTGGGGTGCCTGCGAGCGCGCCGGCAAACAACGCGGCGGCTAACGCAAGGCGGGGGAGTCTTTTCATGGCAGTTTCCTTAGTCCTTAGCCAGAATGTCTGGTTGAATATCGGATTATCGACATAATATGCGAAAACCGCCGCAAGGACGTTTGCCCCTTTGCGGCGGTTTTGACGTTTGTGCAGATAAAACCTACCAAAATAAACTTGTCCCTTTTTGGCAGGTTTTAGCTCAGCAGCATGCGGTCGTTGGCGAGCTCGCCGCCCGAGACCTCCTCGAACTTCTGCAGCAGGTCGGCTACGGTGAGCGACTTCTTCTCATCGCCCGCCACGTCGTAGATCACGTGGCCTTCGTGCATCATGATCAGACGGTTGCCCAGACGGATGGCGTCATTCATGTTATGCGTGACCATGAGCGTGGTCAGGTGGTTCTCGTCGACGATCTCCTCGGTCAGGTTAAGCACCTTAGAGGCCGTCTTGGGGTCGAGGGCCGCGGTGTGCTCGTCGAGCAGCAGCAGGCGCGGCCTGGTGAGCGTGGCCATCAGCAGGGTGAGTGCCTGGCGCTGGCCACCCGAGAGCAGGCCGACCTTGGCGTTGAGACGCGTGTCCAGACCAAGGTCCAGGCGCTTGAGCAACTCAACGTACTCATCTTTCTCGGCCTTGGTGACGCCCCACGAAAGGCCGCGACGCTGGCCGCGACGCTTGGCGAGGGCCAAGTTCTCGGCAATCTGCATGTCGGCAGCGGTACCGCGCATGGGGTCCTGAAACACGCGGCCCAGGTACTTGGCGCGCTGCGACTCGCTCAGGCGCGAGATGTCGGTGCCGTCGAGCTCAATAACGCCCGAATCGAGCGGGTACACGCCGGCGATCATGTTGAGCAGCGTGGACTTGCCGGCGCCGTTGCCGCCGATCACGGTTACAAAGTCGCCGTCATTCAAGGTGAGGTCGACGCCGGTGAGCGCGCGCTTCTCGGTGACGGTGCCCTTGTTAAAGGTCTTCTTGACATGCGAGAGCTTAAGCATCTGCCTCATCTCCCTTCGTGTAGGAGCTGCGGAGCTTATAGCGCTCCCAAACCACGGGCACGCACAGGGCCACAGCGACAATTACGGCGGAGAGCAGCTTCATGTCGTTGGCGTCCATGCCCAACTGCAGCACGATGGCGCGGATAAGGAAGTACACCACGGAGCCAAAGACGGCGGAGGCAAGACGGACGCTAAACTGCGTGAGGCCGCCGGGCAGCAGACGGCCGAGCACCTCGCCGATAACAATGGCGGCAAGACCGATAACGATGGCACCGGTGCCCATACCAATGTCGGCATACTTTTGGCTCTGGCAGATGAGAGCGCCCGAAAGGCCGATGAGGGCGTTGGAGAGCACGAGGGCGATCATCTTGGTGGAGTTGGTGTTGACGCCCAGAGCGCGGATCATGTACTCGTTGTTGCCGGTGGCTCGCAGCGCCGAGCCGATCTCGGTGCCAAAGAACCAATACAGGATGGCAACGATAGCCACGGCGAGCAGGATGCCCAAGATGATGGTAACGGTGGACTGCGGCAGACCGGTCATATTGCTGACGGCGGAGAACACGGTGCCCTTGGCAAGAATGGGCGTATTGGACTTGCCCATGATGCGCAGGTTGATGGACCACAGGCTGATCTGGGTGAGGATTCCGGCGAGGATCGCGGGAATCTCAAAGACGGTGGTCAGAATGCCCGTGACGGCGCCCGCGATGGCGCCGGCGCACATACCGGCCAGCACGGCGAACAGCGGGTCGACGTTGTTATTGACGATGAGCACAGCGCAGACGCAGCCGCCGAGGGCAAAGCTGCCGTCGCAGGTCATATCGGGAATGTCGAGCAGGCGGAACGTGATAAACACGCCAAGCACCATAATGCCCCAGAGGACGCCCTGCGAAACGGCGCCCTGCAATGCAATGAGCATGCTTCATACCTCCTAGGATAGGGTGGACACGTGATTCACCATAATAGCGGTAACAATGCATAGACGAGTTACGGACAGACGTTTTGTTTTACCTGAAACAAGCAGGGCGGACGCCGGTCTACAGCGCCCGCCCCTGTGGCTCAGATATTGAATAACGCGGCTAAAGCGCGAGCACGGGCTCTAGACGCATGCCGCGTATAGCATTACGCGTCCAGAGCGGAAAGGTCGATGCCCAGGGCCTCGGCCATCTCGTCATTCTTGACGACGACCAGGTCCTTGCTCGAGAGGTGTTTGATCGGCATGTCTTCGGGCTTGGCCTCGCCTTTCAGGATCTTAACGGCCATCTCGCCCGCGGCGTAGCCCAGGTCCTCATAGTTGATGGAGAGGGTGAACAGGCCGCCGGCCATGCACATGCCCTCCTCGCCAGTCACGAAGGGGAGCTTGTTCTCCTTGCAGATCTGGCCCACCTGCGAGGCGCCCGCGGCGATGGTGTTGTCGGTGGGGGAGTACAGCGCGTCGACCTTGCCCACGGCAGACTCGACGACGGACTGAATCTCGTTGGAGCTCGAGACGGTGAAGTCAGTGTACTCGAGGCCCAGCTTGTCGAGCTCCTTCTTGGCGGCCTTGATCTGGACGTCGGAGTTGGACTCGGCGGTGCAGTAGAGCAGGCCGACCTTTTTAACGTCGGGCAGGACCTTCTGCATCATCTCGAGCTGCTCGGCGACCGGGGTGAGGTCGGAAGCGCCCGTGACGTTGGTGCCGGGCTTGTCGTTGTCCTGGACCAGGCCGGAGGCGGCGTAGTCGGTGATGGCGCAGCCCACGATGGGGATATCGGCCGTGGCGCCGGCGGCAGCCTGCGCGGCGGGCGTGGCGATGGCATAAATCAGGTTGACGTTGTCGCCCACAAACTTGTCGGCAATGGACTTACACGTGGACTGGTCGTTCTGGGCGTTCTTCTGGTCGATCTTGACCTTAAGGCCGCTCTCCTTGATGGCCTTGACAAAGCCGTCGTTGGCGGCATCGAGTGCGGAGTGCTCGGTGAGCTGCAGAACGCCGATGGTGTAGTCGGAACCGGCGGCAGCAGAGCCGGAGCCAGAGTTGCCGCCGCATCCGGCGAGCGGGGCGAGCGCGAGCAGGCCGGCGGAGACCAGAAGGCTCCTGCGGCTGATGGTGATGTCCTTCATATCATTACCCCCAGTATAAAAATGGCTGGAAACACTGCACTGGGACAAAGTGCAAGTGGAACTATAGTAGCGCTGATGTCCATTTTTACAACAGCCTGGCGGGTTTTTTAATACAGAATCGGATGGGCGGTACGGGTAGTCGAATGGGCGGCGGAGGGTCTTATGCGGCGGAGGAGGCGTCGTCCTCGTCTAGGGCGGCGAAGAGCTTCTTGCCGTCGAGGAGACGTGTGGTGACGTTTCTCATTCGGCCAATCTCTACGGTACGCAACGTGTCATCGGCGCCTCGGGCGTCGTAGACCGTTCCCAGCAGATACGAGATGCCATCGCGCTGCCTGATGGCAAAGGGACGGAGTGTCATCCGTGCTGCTTCGGTTTCGCCACGCGTCGTGACGCTCGAAATATCAAAACTCACCGTGGTTCCGTGGTCGATGGCCTGCTCGACGAGCTCGCACGTGTCGATGCGCTTGATGGGCGTGCGTGTTGCCTTGGTAGCCTTGCTGCCTGCGCTTGGAGCAGGTTCGGGTGTATCGAGATAGCCGCGAACGTCGGCACTCGCCATGGCAACTAAGTGCTGCGCCATGCTCTTGCGGATGGCGATAGGCGTGGAGCGGTTGCGCATGACCATACCGTGGAGCCGGATGATCTCCTCGTCGGTGAGTGGACGGGTCAAGAGCCGATACCCCACGCCGCGCTTGTATTCAATCTCATATCCGGCATGGCGAAGCGCGGAGATGGCGGTGTAGATGCTGCGCCGCGCCGCCGAGATGGGCATGCGGGCGGGGTCGTCGGGATGGGCGAGGCGCCGGATCAGCTCATCGGAAAGCATGGCCTTGTCTTCGCCGGTGTTTTCGCTCAAGAGCTGCAGGATACGAACGGCGCGATAGGCTGCCATCGAGGCGGCGCCCCTCGTCGTGGTGTCGTAGGTTTCAACAGCGGCTTCGGTCATCGTGCCCACGTCCTTTCCGTTTTGGGTGGCGACGGTATGGAGCCTAGGACGTGGGGCTTTCCCAGGGGCGCAGGGCGCTCTGGGCGGTCGGTAGTCGTCGGCAAACGGTGGGTCGAGTTTTCAACAGCCCTGCTCAACTGACCAAAAACTTGCCAAAAGCTTGACGGATGCTGTTGAAAAAAAAGCGTCTCTCGACCGATGTCGAGAGACGCTTATGCGATGAGCGTTGGCGTGTGGCGACGCGAGCTAGCGTCCGACGATTAGAAGTCGGCGTTGCCCACGGTGCGCGGGTGCGGCAGGACGTCGCGGATGTTGCCCACGCCGGTCAGATACATGACCAAGCGCTCGAAGCCCAGACCGTAGCCGGCGTGCTTGCAGGAACCGTAGCGGCGCAGGTCAAGGTAGTACTTGTACTGCTCGGGATTCATGCCCAGGTCCTTGATGCGGGCCTCGAGCAGATCCAGGCGCTCCTCGCGCTGGGAGCCGCCGATAATCTCGCCGATACCGGGAACCAGGCAGTCGGCGGCGGCGACGGTCTTGCCGTCCTCGTTCATGCGCATGTAGAACGCCTTGATCTCGGCCGGGTAGTCGGTCACGAAGGTCGGGCGCTTAAAGTGCTCCTCGGTCAGGAAGCGCTCGTGCTCGGTCTGCAAGTCGATGCCCCAGCTGACGGGGTAATCAAACTGGTGGCCAGCAGCGACTGCCTGCTCCAGGATCTCGACGGCCTCGGTGTAGGTAACGCGGGCAAAGTCGGAGTTGGCGACATGGTCCAGGCGCTCGAGCAGACCCTTGTCCACAAACTTGTTGAGCATATTGAGCTCGTCGGGGCAGGTTGCCATGACGTCCTTGAGGACATACTTGAGCATGGCCTCGGCGTTATCCATGTAGTCGTTAAGGTCGGCAAAGGCCATCTCAGGTTCGATCATCCAAAACTCGGCGGCGTGGCGCGTGGTGTTGGAGTTCTCGGCACGGAAAGTGGGGCCAAAGGTGTACACGTCGCCAAAGGCCATGGCAAAGTTCTCGGCATTGAGCTGGCCGGACACGGTGAGGCTCGCATGCTTGCCAAAGAAGTCCTGGCTCCAGTCGACCTCGCCGGACTCGGTGAGGGGCGGATTTTTGGGGTCGAGTGTGGTCACGCGGAACATCTCGCCGGCGCCCTCGCAGTCACTCGTGGTGATGATGGGGGTGTTGACGTAGACAAAACCCTGCTCCTGGAAGAAGCGGTGGATGGCGGCAGCCGCGACAGAGCGGATGCGGAACACGGCGCGGAACAGGTTGGTGCGCGGGCGCAGGTGCTGCTGGGTGCGCAGGAACTCGACGGTTGCGCGCTTCTTCTGCAGCGGGTAATCCGGGGCGCTCGTGCCCTCGACCTCGATGGAAGTGGCAGAAAGCTCGAAAGGCTGGGGTGCATCGGGGGTCAGTTTGGCGGTGCCGGTGCAAATGAGTGCGGCCGAGACGTTTTGATGGGCGATCTCGTCGTAGTTGTCGAGTGCCTCGCGGTTCATGACGACCTGCAGGTCGCGGAAGCAGCTGCCGTCGTTGAGCGTAACAAAGCCAAAGTTCTTCATGTCGCGGACGGACTTGACCCAGCCGGCGACGGTGACGGTCTGGCCGCCGAGCGACTCGGCATCGGCATAGAGCTGCGCGATTTTGGTGCGGTTCACGTATCCTCCCATAACGGTTGAATGATAGTTATCCATACAGTTCGATATTCTAGCAGCTCGGCTCATTTGGGCTATACAGATAAAGCATTGGCGGGATGGTTTTTCAAACGAAAAGCGCCCGCGGCCAAATGGTCGCGGGCGCTTGACGAGGTGCCTTTTGGCTGTGTGGCGCGGGGCCTGGCTACTTGGTCTTGGCAACCAGCAGCGGGTCGCCAAGCTTGACGAGCGGGTTGCCGCCGATAAGCGTTCCAGACTCGCCGACATGGTCGATGCTCTTAAGACGATCGAGCTCGGAGACGATGACGGTCACGATGTCCTCGTGACCAGCGGCCTTAATGGCCTCGCGGTCGAAGCTGATGAGCGGCTGGCCTGCCTTGACCACATCGCCCATCTCGACAAAGCGGGCAAAACCCTTGCCGTTCATTTCCACGGTGCCCAGGCCAACATGGATGAACACGCGCA
Source organism: Collinsella sp. CLA-ER-H10 (assembly GCF_040092475.1). Classification (NCBI taxonomy): domain Bacteria; kingdom Bacillati; phylum Actinomycetota; class Coriobacteriia; order Coriobacteriales; family Coriobacteriaceae; genus Collinsella; species Collinsella sp. CLA-ER-H10. Next base: position 50,042 of record NZ_JBBNLM010000003.1, on the reverse strand, counting down.
GGCCGTCCTCGGTAATCATGCCGATGGAGTGGTTGGTGACGGTGGTGGCGCCGATGCGGCCGTTGGCGGGCGCATAGATGGTGCCGGTAATGGGCTCGATGCCATAGCCCTGGCCAAGCATGCCCGAGGCGATCGTCTCGTCGGGAACCTCGTTCAGGTTGACGAGCACGCCGTTGACGGGGGCATAGATGACGCCTTCGCGGGTGGCGAAGCTTGCTGCGGGCGGAACGGACGCCTCGCCGGTCGAGGTGAAGGTGGACTTAAGCGAATCGAGCAGACCCATAGTTGCCTCCAACTTAAATAGGCGCATATCGCGCGTTTGGTTTGCCGGAAACGTTTCATATGTGTTTCGCGGCTTGGTCAACGCCCCCTATTCTACGCTGCTCAACGATACCTCTGAACTGGGATTATGTGATATATCAGTTGAAGGGAAACTTATTGCCGGAGTGTTTCTGCGCCACGGGTTCAAGTGGGGTACGCTTGAAGGCGAAAAACAAGGGCGCATAATTTGCGCGAAGGGAGCACATATGATTGTCGAGAACCATGCGCTGTGGGGCGAGGAGCCGACCGAGGATTATCCGGCGACGTTTACGTATTTGGGTGCCGAGCCGCTGCCCGATAAACCGAATGGCCGCCGCCCCGCGGTGATCATCTGCGGCGGAGGCGGGTTTACACATATCGCTCCGCACGAGCAGGACCCGGTGGCGTTTGCATTTTTGGATCACGGTTACCAGGCCTTTGTGCTCAACTATGTCACGAGCTCTACGGGTGACGTGAGCTTTCCGCACCCCCAGGCAGATCTTGCCAAGATGGTCGCCACGGTGCGCGCCAACGCCGACGAGTGGCATGTCGATCCTAAGCGCGTGTGCGTCGTGGGATTCTCGGCGGGCGGCATGATCTGTGCCTCGCTGGCAACGCAGTGGAAGACCGGCCCCTTCGCGGCACTTGCCGGGGCACGTCCGGACGACATTCGTCCCGATGCCGTGGTGCTGGGCTATCCGCTGCTCGACTTTGCCTATGTGCGCGACATGCAGACGCGCGATCCGCGCATTGACTTGCGCGTGCCCAAGACGGGCGGCAAGACGGGGCGCGATTTGCTCAACGACTACCTGTCGATGGTGACGGGTGGCGAGGCAACTGACGAGCATTTGGCCGATATCTGCCCCACCACGCATGTTTCGCGTCAGATGCCGCCGACCTTTGTGTGGGGCGTGTCCGACGACAAGACGGCGCCGATCGCGCAGGTCTACCCGTTTGCGCAGCGCATGGCCGAGGAGGGCGTTGCATGCGAGATGCACGTCTTCGACCAGGGTGGTCACGGCCTTTCGCTCGGCAACGCCAACACCGCGGTCGACAACGAGGACAAGCAGGTGGCGGTCCGTCCCTGGATCCGCCTAGCCTTCCGCTTCCTGGAGCGCCACGGGTTTTAGTTACGGCGTTTTACCAAACGCCGTAACCACTTGACGCTGCAAGCCCGCCAGGGCGGCAATCTGCCTTTCAACTTCGGCGGCATGACCAGAAGGTCAATGCCGCCTCGTTTCAGGGCACCTTGCTCGCCCTGGCGGGCTTTCGCTCATATGACCCAATCCGCTGTCAAGAGCCACAATGGCCCCGCCGACCGCTTGCAATCGGTCGGCGGGGCCTGCCGTTAACCCGTCCCGGTCCGCCCCCGGCATGTCATCGACGCCTTCGGCTCAGTCTCATATCCGCGGATACCGCTCCGGCGGCCCGCAATCCTCTCCTTCGGCGGGGTTCCCCAAGTCTGTCGAGGCGCATGCGGAGGGCTCCGCGCGCACAGCGAAATAGGGGGTATCCCCGAAGGCCGCCCGGCTCGCCGGGACGGGGGCTATGTCTATTCCGCGCCCTCCCGGCACATCATGCCGAGGGCCCAGAGCCACCTCACGAGCTCGGCCGCGGTGGCCGCGTTGGCCTTCGCCGCGGGCATGCCGCGGGCGAGCATCTCCTCGCGCCGCCGCAGGAGCCGCTCGGACCCCTTCCTCCCGTGCATCCTTATCTCGAGGGGCACGCCCGTGTCCCTTGGCATGAGCTTCGGCTGGTGCCGTGCCGCGGCGTAGCACCATGAACCCTCAACGGCCAGCTTCCTCACGAGCGCGTTGCCCGCACCGCTGATGCCTCCGAGCCGCACGGAGTCGCCACTCGACCTCTGACTCGGCGCGAGGCCGAAATAGGCCGTGACCTGCCTTCCGGAACGGAACCTCGTGAAGTCGCCGACCTCGGCCGAGAAGGCTGCGGCCAGCGCGAAGGCGCAGCCCTTGATCGACTGGAGGGCGGCCACCTCCGCGGCGATCGGGCTGGCATCCACGGCGGCCCTGTACTCGGAGAGCAGGTCCGCCCGGGCCTCCGCCGCGGCCTCGACCTCGTTCCTCAGGGCGGCGAGCGTCCGAACCCCGCCATCGTCCTCCGGCCTGACCTTGTCGAGCCACCTCAGGAAGTCGTAGGTCCAGTACTTCCTCGGGTTGCCGGCGGGCGTGGTGCCGCCGTAGACGAACCCCCGCTTTGCGAGGAAGGCGAGCAGCCGCTGCTTGGCGGTCGCCAGGCGCGCGGTCGCCCCGTCGTAGGCGCCGGCGAGGTCCCTGATGCCTTCGACCTCGGGGGAGGGGACCCATACGGGGGAGATGTCGTGGGCGAGTATCGCCTTGGCCATCCTGGCGGCGTCGTTCCTGTCGTTCTTGGAGGCCGAGTCGGCGGCCGACCTGGGGATCTTCGAGACCGCGGCGACGACGCACTCGACGCCGAGCCCGGCGAGCTCCCTTTGCGGGGCGAAGCCGAGGTAGCCGCTCTCGTAGGCCGCGAGCGACGGCCCGGGGAACCCATCCATCCACCCGGCGATCTCGCCCCAGGGGTTGCCGGGGAACCTCCTCGTCACGGCCTCGCCGGTGTCCGCGTCGAGGGCGCAGACGGTGGTCGACCTCAGGTGGACGTCCATCCCGAACGCGGTAGAATACTTTGGCATGGGAGCCTCCCAACCTCGTTGCGGCGCGGCTGCGCCTATGGCACTTCAACATCATTGTCGCAGCCCCGACCCGCGGCCACGAGCGGGGGCTCCTATCTTTTTAGTGCCCTCGGATTGGGTCATAGTGTCTGTTCGCGCCAAAACATCGGCGTTGCCATGGCCCAGATGCGGCACTTGGGGACGTTCCTTTTGTGCCGGCACTTGGGGACGGTCCTTGCAGCAATCTGTCGATTGAACGTCGTTGTGCGTTCGCGCTATCATGCATGGTTACAATTGGTTAGCCGTGGCAAACGGTTAGCCAAGGTAAACTAAATGCAACGCCCTGTGGGCGTCGGGGGAGGAGCACGGACGTGAAGCTCGATACACTCGAGATTGGAAAGGACGCCGTTGTCGCATCGGTGGCATCGGACGATCAGGCACTCCGACAGCATATTTTGGACATGGGTCTAACGCCGGGCACCGAAGTCACCATGATGAAGTACGCCCCCATGGGTGACCCGCTCGAGATCCGCCTACGTGGCTACGAGTTGACGCTGCGCAAGGACGATGCCGCACGCATTGAGCTCGTGGATGTGCACGACACCGATACCGGCCCGCGCGTTAACGCCGCAATCGGCACGACGGACCACCCGGCCCTGGGCGAGGGGACGTATTCACCCCGTGCGGCAAAAACGGCCGTGCCCGAGGGCGCGCCGCTGCATTTTGCCCTTGCCGGTAACCAAAACTGCGGCAAGACCACGCTGTTCAACCAGCTTACGGGCTCCAACCAGCACGTCGGTAACTTTCCCGGCGTGACGGTCGACCGCAAGGACGGCACCATTCGCAACCACCCCGAGGCGAGCGTTACCGACCTGCCCGGCATTTACTCCCTGTCGCCGTACACAGGCGAAGAAGTCGTGAGCCGTCAGTTCATCCTCGACGAGCGCCCGGACGCCATCATCGACATCATTGACGCCACCAACATCGAGCGCAACCTGTACCTGACGCTGCAGCTTATGGAGCTCGACCGCCCCATGGTCATCGCGCTCAACATGATGGACGAGGTGACGGCCAACGGCGGCGCCGTGGACGTCAACCTGCTCGAGAGCCTGCTGGGCGTGCCCGTTGTCCCCATTAGCGCTGCCCGCAACGAGGGTATCGGCGAGCTGGTGGATCATGCCTTGCACGTGGCGCGGTTCCGCGAGCGTCCCGGTCGCCTGGACTTTTGCGCACCCGATGGTCCAGACGGCGGTGCGCTGCATCGCTGCATCCACGGCATCGCCAACCTTATCGAGGACCATGCCGCGACGGCGCACATTCCCGTGCGTTTTGCGGCGACCAAGCTGGTTGAGGGCGACGAGCTGGTGACCGAGGCGCTTCACCTGGATCGCAACGAGCTCGACGCTATCGAGCACATCATTACTCAGATGGAGGGCGAGGCCGGCACCGACCGCCTGTCCGCGCTGGCCGATATGCGCTTTAGCTTTATCGGCGACGTGTGTGGGCGCTGCGTCGTCAAACCGCACGAGAGCCGCGAGCACGTGCGCTCCGTCAAGATCGACCGCATCCTGACGGGCCGCTACACGGCCATTCCGGCGTTCCTGGTGATCATGGGCCTCGTCTTTTGGCTGACGTTTGGCGTGATCGGCGCGGCGTTGCAGGGGCTCATGGAGGACGGCATCGCTGTCATCATCGCCTCGGCCGATGCGGGCCTCAAGGCGTTCGGAACCAACGACGTGGTGCGCTCGCTGGCTGTCGACGGCGTGCTTACGGGCGTGGGCAGCGTGCTGACCTTCCTTCCGATTATCGTCGTGCTCTTCTTGTTCCTCTCCATTCTGGAAGACTCCGGATACATGGCACGCGTGGCCTTTGTCATGGATAAGGTGCTGCGTCGCTTTGGCCTGTCGGGCCGCAGCTTCGTGCCTATGCTCGTCGGTTTTGGCTGTACCGTGCCGGCTATCATGTCGACCCGTACGCTCCCATCCGAGCATGACCGCAAGATGACGGTCATGCTCACGCCGTTCATGAGCTGCTCGGCCAAGTTGCCGGTCTATGGTCTGCTGTGCGGGGCGTTTTTCCCACAGGCGACGGTTCCCGCCATGGTCTCGCTCTATCTGATTGGTATTGCGGTTGGTTGCATTGCGGCTTTGGTGCTCAACCGTACGGCATTTAAGGGCGACCCGGTGCCGTTTATCATGGAGCTTCCCAACTACCGCCTGCCGAGCGTCAAGACGACGGTGATGCTGGCATGGGATAAGGCCAAGGACTTTATTACCAAGGCCTTTACCATTATCTTTGCCGCTACCGTGGTCATCTGGTTCCTTCAGACGTTCGATATCCGCTTTAATGTGGTCGCCGATCAGTCGCAGAGTCTGCTTGCCGGTCTGGGTAGCATCATCGCGCCGGTGTTGACCCCGCTCGGTTTTGGCGACTGGCGCGCCTCGACGGCGCTCGTCACGGGACTCATCGCCAAGGAGAGCGTCATCTCGACGCTCACGGTGCTTTTGGGCGCAACGTCGCCCGCGGTGCTGTCAACCATGTTTTCGCCGTTTACCGCTTACGTGTTCCTGGTCTTTACGCTGCTGTACCCGCCCTGCGTGGCGTCCATCGGCGCCGTCAAGAGCGAGCTGGGCACGCGCTATGCCGTTGCTGTGTTCGCGTTTCAGGTGACGGTCGCCTGGATCGTGGCGTTTGTCGTGCATTCGGCGGGCATATTGCTGGGTTTGGCTTAGTTATTTATTGACGGCGCAACCTCTGTGTATTGAGTTGATTGCGGCCCCGCATCTGTACTGACGGATGCGGGGCCGTTGCTATATAATCGCCCACCGCCCAAGACAATCGGAGAGGTTTCCTACATGACTCAGGCAAGACAAGATGGCATCTCACTCAAGCAGTGGCTCCCGCTTATTGGGCTCGCCTGTTGCGCGTTCGTATTCAACACGTCGGAGTTCATGCCCATCGGTCTTCTGACTGATATTGCCGCATCGTTCTCGCTCACGGAGGCCCAAGCAGGCATCATGATCTCGGTCTACGCCTGGGGCGTCATGCTGCTGTCGCTGCCGCTTATGGTGTTTGCCTCGCGCTTTGAGTTCAAGCGGATGCTGCTCGGCGTGCTCGCCGTGTTCTCGCTGGGCCAGTTCCTGTCCGCCGTGGCTCCCACCTATCCTATTTTGGTTTGCGCACGTCTGGTGGTCGCCTGCGCGCATGCCGTGTTCTGGTCGGTCGCCTCGATTATGGCCTCGCGCCTGGTCGACAGTCGCCACGGAGCGCTCGCCATCAGCATGATCGCCACGGGCTCGTCCATCGCGCAGATCTTTGGCCTGCCGATCGGCCGCGCCATCGGGCTGGCCGTGGGCTGGCGCATGACGTTTGCCGTGGTCGGGGCCCTCTCAGCCATCGCGGTCGTCTACCAGGCCGCGGTGTTCCCGGCCATGCCGGCGGGCGAGCGCTTTACCGTCAAACAGCTGCCCGAGCTGCTCAAGAATCCGTTCCTGGTCGCGCTCTACGCGGTCACGGTTTTTATGGCGACCGGCTATTACGCAAGCTACAGCTACATTGAGCCTTTCCTGGCGCAGGTCGCACACGTCGACGCGGGCGCCATCACCATGACGCTGACGGCGTTTGGCTGCTCTGGTCTGCTCGGAAGCTGGCTGTTTGGCCGCCTGTTCGATGGGCATCGCTTCCCGTTCTTGGCTATTACGCTCTCCGGCGTGCCGGCGGCCCTGCTGCTTATGGCCCCCGCAGCCTCGGCGCTCGTGTTGGTGCTTGCCGTCTGCGCGCTGTGGGGCTGCTGCGCCACGGCCTTCAATGTGGCGTTCCAGGCCGAGCTCATCAAGTATACGCCGGCGGATTCGTCGGCCGTCGCCATGTCGATCTTCTCGGGCCTGTTCAATCTGGGTATCGGCACGGGCACCGCAATCGGTGGTGCCGTGGTTTCGGGCCCCGGTATCTCCTGGATTGGCTTCGTGGGCGGGGCGATTACCGTCCTGGGCGTCATCCTCGCCATCACCGTGCTGTTCCCGGCCATCCGCCGCGCCAAGCCCGTCGCCTAATCACGTCCCCTCATCAGTTGCGGTGGAATAGTTCCTGTTTAAGGCCTCTGAAGGCCCAAGCAGGAACTATTTCACCGCAACTTATTTTGGGGGAGAGGATACGAGCTGGGCATACAATGGATGTCGTTGTGTTGAGCTTACCGGGAGGTTGCTATGTGGGCATACGAGACGACGTTCTATCAGATCTATCCGCTGGGCTTTTGTGGAGCTCCGCGCGAGAACGCCGCACCCGTTGCCGAGGACGAGCTCGTCCAGGTTGCCAACGCTGCGCCCAACCCCGATGCCCCCATCATGAAAATCGCCCAATGGGCCGACTACCTGCAGGAACTCGGCGTTGGCGCCGTGCTCATCAACCCACCGCTCGAGTCTGATAGCCATGGCTACGATACGCGTAGCCTGCGCCATCTCGACCGTCGCCTGGGCGGGGATGCCGATTTTGCCGCCGTGTGCGAGACGCTGCATGCCCACGGCATCCGCGTGGTGCTCGATGCCGTCTTTAACCATGTGGGTCGTGGCTTTTGGGCCTTCCGCGATGTGCAGGAGCGTAAGTGGGACTCGCCCTACAAGGATTGGTTCCACATTAGCTTTGACGGTGACTCCTGCTATGGCGACGGCTTTTGGTACGAGGGCTGGGAAGGCCATTTTGAGCTTGTGAAGCTCAACTTGCAAAATCCCGCCGTGGTCGATTACCTGCTTGAGTCCGTGCGCCGTTGGGCCGACGTCTTTGGCGTCGACGGTCTGCGCCTGGACGTTGCCTATATGCTCGACCGCGACTTCATGCGCCGTCTGCATACTTTTACCCGTGAGATCAAGCCTGACTTCGTGCTGATCGGCGAGACGCTCCACGGCGACTACAGCCAGATCGTCAACGACGAGATGCTCGACTCCTGCACCAACTACGAGTGCTACAAGGGCCTGTACTCTAGCTTTAACTCGGTCAACATGTTCGAGATCGCGCATTCGCTGCACCGTCAGTTTGGCGGCGACCCGTGGTGCATCTACCGCGGCAAACACCTGCTGTCGTTTGCCGACAACCACGATGTGCCGCGCCTGGCGAGCATCCTCACCGACAAGTCCTGTCTGCGCCCCGCTTATGGCATGCTCTTTGGCATGCCGGGCATCCCATGCGTCTACTATGGCAGCGAGTGGGGAATTGCCGGCGAAAAGGGCGGCCCCGATGGCGACTGGGCGCTGCGACCTGCGCTCGATGAGCCTGCGCCCAACGAGCTGACGGCCTTCATCAAGCAGCTCGCTCACCTGCGCTCGGCCGACGACGCGGCGGCCCGTGCTCTCAACTACGGTGCCTATCGCAACGTGGTGATCCAGAACAAGCAGCTGCTGTTCGAGCGCGCCTGCGACGATGCGACGGTGCTCGTGGCGGTGAGCGCCGTGGGCGAGCCTTACACCTTTGGCGCCGGCGAGCTCGACGGCTCCTTTGTCGACCTGCTTGCCGACGATGCGCCCACGGTCGAGCTGGCGGGCTCTCTTGAGCTTGCGCCCTACGAGGTGCGCTATCTGTTGAGGGCCTAGGCCATGGCAGCGTCTGACGAGGGCTATCAACATATTGAACATGGGTTTGAGCCCGTGTTCGACCAGCACTCGCGCGTTTTGGTGCTCGGGTCGTTTCCTTCGGTGCTTTCGCGCGCCAATGCCTTTTATTACGGCAACCCTCAGAATCGCTTTTGGCGTGTGATGGCCGCGTGCCTCGGTGTGCCTGTGCCACCCAACGAGGGCGACCTTTTGGCGGACAGCGAGCCCGCGACGCTCGACGCCTCGATTGCTGCCAAGCGATCCATGCTGCTTAACGGCGGCGTAGCCCTGTGGGATGTGATTGAGAGCTGCGACATTAAGGGCTCGAGTGACGCGAGCATTCGCAACGTTGTGCCGGCACATATCGAGCGCATTACCGGTGCAGCTCCCATTGAGCAGGTGATATGCAACGGAGGTACGGCGGGGCGCCTCTATAAGCGCTATCTACAGGAGCGGACGGGTCTGTCCGCTGTCGTATTGCCGTCAACTAGTCCCGCTAACGCGGCTTGGCGTCTGGAGCGCCTTGTTGAGTGCTGGCACGAAGCCGTTGACTGGGCCGCTCTCTAATTTAGATATTTGATTGAGCATGGGCGCCCAGACGTTTCAGAACGCCTCGCCAGATTGGCGCGGGCACGGCTGGCTCGGCGCAAACCATGCCGTCGACGTTGACGGCATTGCCGCCGCCAAGTCGCTGCGCATGCTCGACGGAGCAGCCCATGCGAACGGCGCCTACGAGCTTGTCCATCGCTTCGGAAAATGGCCGGCGCAAGAGGCCCATACGCGGGGAGTGGCGAAGCGCCGCAATACCGCTGCCGGCACAGACGACAACGCCGCCACACCACAATTGGTCATGGCGCTCACATGCCTTGTGCAGACGAACGGCGGTCCCGCGCGCCTGCTTAGCGCCCTCTTGTGCGGCTCGAATCGCGGCATAGACGCGCGTTCCCGTACCGCCAAAGCGCTCAAGCGCCTGCTCGATAGCTGTCAACGTCTCATCGTCAGCCACATCTTCAATGGCCAGCACGATGCCATCGGCAACGCTGCCGGCATCATCCGCCTCCAAATCAACCGGGCGGGGGAGCGCGGTGCCGGAAAGCTGTGCATAGGCGGCGATGGCATCTTGCAGGTCCCAGAGCAAAAACTCAAGATCGGCGCTATCGGGAATGCTGATATACGCAATGGTTCGCAACGTTTTTGGTACATCGCCGCGTGAGGTCGTCTCCATGCCGCCTCCTTTCCGGTTGGTTTCCGTTTAGGTTACACCGTCTGGCGGTGTCTCGCCGCGCTATCCTAATGCAACCCTTACGAAAGGAACGCCATGCGCCTGCCCATGAATACCTCGCTTGCCACGCTCAAGCCCTCCGGCATCCGTCGGATCAACGCGCTCGCTGCCCAGCACCCAGGATGCATTGCACTCGCGCTCGGCGAGCCCGATTTTCCCACGCCCGATGCGATTAGCGCCGAGGTGACGGCCGCGCTGGGCCGCGGCGACACGCACTATCCGCCCAACAACGGTCGCCCCGCCCTGCGCGAGGCGCTGTCTGCCTATATGGGGGACGCGGGCCTGGCGTTTTCGGCCGACGAGGTCATCCTGACCGACGGCGCGACCGAGGCCCTGTCGGCAGCATTCATGGCTATGCTCAACCCCGGCGACGAGGTCATCATCCCCACGCCGGCCTTTGGCCTGTACGAGAGCATCGTCGTGGCCAACCACGCCAAAGCGGTCTTTTTGGATACGGAGCCTGCGCAATTCCAGATCGATGAGGAGGCGCTTCGTGCCTGCATGACGCCGGCGACTAAGGCCATCGTCATCTGCTCGCCTAACAATCCCACGGGCTGCATCCTCGATGCGGCGTCGCTCGACGCCGTGGCACGCGTGGCGGAGCAGGCGGGCATCTACGTGGTCTGCGACGACGTATATAACCGCCTGGTCTATGTGGATGGCTACGAGCGCTTTGCCCAGCGCCACCCGGAGCTACGCGAGCAGACGGTGGTCATCGAGAGCTTCTCCAAGCCCTGGGCTATGACCGGCTGGCGCCTGGGTTGGCTCGCAGCCGTAACCCCCGTCATCGCCGAGATCGCAAAAGCCCACCAATACCTAGTATCGAGCGCCGTCTCCTTCGAGATGGACGCCGCAACGCGAGCCCTGACCGTCGACCCAACCCCCATGCTCAATGTCTACCGAGCCCGCCGCGAACGCGTGCTCGCAGCCTTAAGCGCCATGGGCCTCGACGTAGTGGAACCGGCGGGCGCCTTCTACGCTTTCCCGAGCATCAAAAAGTTCGGCCTAACCAGCGAAGACTTCTGTATCAAAGCCATCAAAGAAGCAAACGTAGCCCTAGTCCCGGGCGACTGTTTCGGCACCGAAGGCCACATCCGCCTAAGCTACTGCGTCTCCGACAAAGACCTGGACGAAGGTCTCCACCGCCTATCCACCTTCGTCTCAACCCTATAGCCATCAGGGACGCAACACATCAGCCCACCGACCCAAGCATTACGAGTGGGGGCGTCAGCCAATGAAAAACCGGGCTGCCCCAAAGTTGACGTAGGCCGCGCCGCCAAAGGCCAGGCGCAAGGTTTTCGTAGATTCCGCACGAGCCGGAAAGCACTTAATGTGCTTTCCGAGCGAGCCCAGGACCTGACCGAGCGAAAACCTTGCGCCCGGCCTTCGGCGGTGCGGCCGGATGGTGGAATTGTGTGCAGCCCGGTTTTCCGTTGACCGACGCCGGGGTCCCCGCCATAATACTTTCGGTTCACGCACGAATCCGCTGCCAGAGACAGCCGGCGCAAACGGGCATCGCCCGCGAGCTTAATGGGATATCCCGCCAGCCGAGGTGGTCGAGTAGATATGTCTTCTCGCCCCCGTCGCTCATGCAGCGCGGGGGCTTTCTTTTTGGACATGCCCCCGTCACGTCCTTGTGGCGGACCGTGCCCGGAAAGAATTCGAGGAGGTGTAATTCATGCCCCAGCAGTACAAAATCGACAAGGTTGCAGAGATCGAGTCCCGTATCGCCGAGAACGCCGGTCTGTTCGTCGTCAACTACAACGGTCTGACGGTTAAGCAGGCTCAGGAGCTGCGTCATCAGCTTCGCGAGTGCGGCGCCGAGATGAAGGTCTACAAGAACAACCTGGTCAAGATCGCCCTCAAGAACCAGGAGCAGCCCGAGATCGACGAGATCCTCGCCGGCCCCGTCGCTTATGTGTTCTACGAGTCCGAGCCGGTCGAGGCCGCTAAGGCCCTTAAGGACTTCTCCGCTAAGTCCAAGGGCGTCCTTGAGATCAAGGGCGGTATCTCCGACGGCAAGGCCGTTTCCGCTGATGATGTTAAGGCTATCGCCGAGCTGCCCACCAAGGATCAGCTTCTCGGCCAGATCGCCGGTCTCATCTCCGGTTTCGCTCGCGACATCGCTGTCTGCGTCAACGGCGTTTCCTCTGGTCTCGCTCGTTCGATTCAGCAGGTCTCCGAGCAGAAGGCAGCCTAGTTGCTGTTTTCACCCGCGGCGGCAACGCCGCACCCCTGGCGCATTCACGCCGTGTTTTAACTGATCTCCGTGCACAGACACGGAAACCGAAAGGACTTAGAAATGGCTAAGCTTACCACCGATGAGATCATCGATGCTCTTAAGGAAATGACCCTTCTCGAGGCTTCCGAGCTCGTCAAGGCTATCGAGGACACCTTCGGCGTTTCCGCCGCTGCTCCTGCCGCTGTTGTCGCCGCTCCCGCTGCTGGCGCCGCTGAGGCCGAGGAGAAGACCGAGTTTGACGTCGTGCTCGAGGGCTTCGGCGACAACAAGATCCAGGTCATCAAGGCCGTCCGTGAGCTCACCAACCTTGGCCTGAAGGAGGCCAAGGAGGTCGTCGAGGGCGCTCCCAAGGCTGTTCTCGAGGGTGCCAAGAAGGAGGACGCCGAGGCTGCCAAGGAGAAGCTCGAGGCTGCTGGCGCTGCTGTCACCCTCAAGTAATCAGGCTTTCTCGCCAGATTTCTTTGCAGACGGGGTTCGCATTGCGAGCCCCGTCTTTTTTGTTTTTCGGTCCCTCGACATCGGTAGCTCAAACTGCCATGTTCTGTGATTTGCGTCGTATCGGGCGCCCTGCCGTTGGGCAATAAAATTGCACCATTCGAGCAATAATTTGCGTTGACCTGCTGAAGAATTGTCTCTGCCTTGTAGCGACATATAGTTCCAGCGGTAAGATGCTTGGGTATCGCAATTTGGTCTGCGGCTGTGTGCCGCACGCATGGGGCGCTTTTGCGCCTGCGAAAGGATCTTTGAATAACATGAAGGCAATCATCCCCGCCGCCGGTCTTGGCACGCGTTTTCTGCCTGGCACCAAGTGCACGCCCAAAGAGATGCTGCCGGTGCTCGACAAGCCCGTCATTCAGTACGTCGTCGAGGAGGCGCTCGACCCCGAGGAAGTCGACGACGCCATCATCGTTACTTCTCCCGGCAAGCCCGAGCTGCTGAACTACTTCCAGCCCGATCGCTCGCTCGAGAACCTGCTGCGCGAGCGCGGCAAGAACGCCTATGCCGATGCCGTCGCCCACGCTGGCGGTATGCCGGTCGACTTCCGCTATCAGTACGAGCCCAAGGGCCTCGGCCATGCTATCCGCTCTGCTGCCGACGCCGTGGCAGGGGAGAACTTCCTGGTTCTTCTGGGCGACTACGTTGTGCCTAACCGCGACATCTGCGACAAGATGCTCGCCGTTTCCAAGGAGCACGGTGGCGCTTCGGTTATCGCCGTCGCTGCTTGCTCGCCCGAGGAAGTCAGCCGCTACGGCGTTATCGCCGGTGAGCGCGTCGGTTCGCTCGAGGGCGCCGAGGACGTTGCCGATGCAGAGCCGGGCGCTGTCTGGCGTATCGGCGGTCTGGTCGAGAAGCCCGCTCCCGAGGCGGCTCCGTCCAACCTGTACATTGTCGGCCGTTATCTGCTGAGCCCGCTGGTCATGGACCTGCTCGCTGATCAGCAGGCCGGCAAGGGCGGCGAGATTCAGCTCACCGACGCCATGGCCCGCTCGCTCGATCGCGAGGCTATGTACGCTGTCGTTATCGACCCGCTGTCGGGCTACGACACCGGCACCCCGTCTGGCTGGATGGCCACCAACGCCCTCATGGCCGCAAGCGATCCTCGCTTTGCCAGCGCCTTCTGGGACGCCATCGACGAGCGCGGCGGATTGATGCGCAAGTAAGCCTTCGGGCATCGACATTTACGGGCGCGGACCTCGGTTCGCGCCCGTTTTTTATAAGAGCTGCGATTGCCGGCTCTCTGTTCACAGAAAATATATGAACAGATGTTCGATACATATACATCTACCTGCGTGTTTTCTGTCGAAAAACTTTGCTACTCCAAAAACTCAATCGCGTCAAGGCTTTTCTTGCCCAACGGTCGGTACCTGATAAACTATTAGGTTGCGATAACTGGCGAAGCTATGCCTCGCCAACCCACCGAGCATTTCCGTGAAGGAGGAAAAACCTGGTGACCTACGCATACACTGCCACTGAGCGCAAGCGCGTCAGCTTCGGGAAAATCCCGGAGGCCATGGAGCTCCCCAACCTTATCTCTGTTCAAAGGGAATCCTTTGAGCGTTTTAAGGACGAGGGCCTTCGTGAGGCGTTCAAGGAATCCAGCCCCATCCAGAGCCAGAACCATGTTCTCGAGGTTACCTTCGGCGAGCATCAGTTCGGCGACCCTGCGCACACCGTCGAGGAGTGCCGCGAGAAGGACATGACCTATCAGGCCCCGCTCCTGACCGACGTCCGTCTCACCAACAAGGAGACCGGCGAGATCAAGGAGCAGCTCGTCTTTATGGGCGACTTCCCCATGATGACCGATCAGGGCACCTTCATCATCAACGGTACCGAGCGTATCGTCGTCTCGCAGCTCGTCCGTTCCCCGGGTGTGTACTACAGCTCCGAGATGGATTCGGGCAAGCAGATCTACAAGGCCCAGATCATCCCGTCCCGCGGTGCCTGGCTTGAGTTTGAGGTCGACAAGCGCGACCAGCTCATGGTCTCCATCGACCGTAAGCGTAAGCAGAGCGCCACGATGTTCCTGCGCGCCCTTGGCATCGCCGTCACCAACGACGACATCATCGAGCTGCTCGGCAACTCCGATGTGATTAAGCGCACCCTGGAGCGCGACACCGCTCTCACTCGCGAGGACGCCCTTATCGAGATCTACCGTCGCCTGCGCCCGGGCGAGCCTCCCACCGTGGACGCTTCCCGCAGCCTGCTCGAGGGCCTGCTCTTTAACCCGCAGCGCTACGATCTGGCCCGCGTCGGTCGTTACAAGGTCAACAAGAAGCTCAACCTCACCACCGAGGAAGAGGTCACGGTGCTCACCGACGAGGATATCGTCGCTACGCTGCGCTACCTGCTGTCCCTCGCCGCCGGCGAGCAGGGCTTCAAGGTCGACGACATCGACCACTTTGGCAACCGCCGCATCCGCACCGTCGGCGAGCTCGTCGCCAACCAGTTCCGTATCGGCATGAGCCGTATGGAGCGCGTTGTCCGTGAGCGCATGAGCTCCCAGGACATCGACGAGATCACCCCGCAGTCGCTCATCAACATCCGCCCGATCGTAGCCTCCATCAAGGAGTTCTTCGGTTCCTCGCAGCTCTCGCAGTTCATGGACCAGGCGAACCCCCTGACCGGTCTGACCCACAAGCGCCGTCTGTCCGCACTCGGCCCTGGCGGTCTTGCCGGCCACAAGTCCGGCTCCAGCCGCCGCACCAACGTGCCGACGGCCGTCCGCGACGTTCACAACTCGCACTACAGCCGCATGTGCCCGATCGAGACCCCCGAAGGCCCCAACATCGGCCTGATCGGCTCGCTCGCCCTCTACGCCCGCGTCAACGAGTACGGCTTCATCGAGGCCCCGTTCCGTCGCGTCGAGAACGGCGTTGCCACCGACCAGATCGACTGGATGACCGCTGACGAGGAAGAGAAGCACGTCATCGCGCCGGCCAACACGCCGCTCGATCCCAAGACCAACGAGTTCATCACGACCGATGCCGAGGGCAAGATCGTCCGTCCGCACACCGTGATCGCCCGTACCCGCGACTTCGACGGCTCCTTCGGCGCTCCCGCCGACGTGCCCGTCGAGGACGTCGACTACATGGACGTCTCGCCGCGTCAGATGCTCTCCGTCGCAGCCACGCTGATCCCGTTCCTCGAGCACGACGACGCCAAGCGTACGCTGATGGGCGCCAACATGCAGCGTCAGGCCGTGCCGCTGGTTCACCCTGCCGCTCCCTATGTCGGTACCGGCATGGAGCGTCGCGCCGCCCTGGACTCTGGCGAGGTCACCCTGGCCAAGAACGCCGGCGAGGTCATCTTTGCCGACGCTTCCAAGATTATCGTCAAGCATGCCGGTGGCATGGACGAGTATCACCTGGCCAAGTACCAGCGCTCCAACCAGTCCACTTGCATCAACCACCGTCCGCTCGTGCGTGTCGGTGACACCGTTGAGCAGGGCGAGCCTCTGGCCGATGGTCCTTCGACCGATCATGGCGAGCTCGCACTGGGCCAGAACCTCACCGTGGCATACATGCCGTGGGAAGGCTTCAACTACGAGGACGGTATCGTCGTGTCCGAGCGCCTGGTGGCCGAGGACCTGCTGACGACCATCAATATCACCCGTCACGAGATCGACGCCCGCGACACCAAGCTCGGTCCCGAGGAGATCACTCGCGAGATCCCGAACCTCTCCGAGGATATGCTTGCCAACCTCGACGAGGACGGCATCATCCGCATCGGCGCCGAGGTCGGTCCTGGTGACATCCTGGTCGGCAAGGTCACGCCTAAGGGCGAGAGCGCTCTGACCGCCGAGGAGCGCCTGCTGCGCGCCATCTTCGGTGCCAAGGCTCACGACGTTCGCGACACTTCCCTTAAGATGCCTCACGGCGCTTACGGCCGCGTCATCGACGTCGTCCGCTTTAGCCGCGAGAACGGCGACGATCTGGCCCCCGGCGTTAACGAGCAGGTGCGCGTCTACGTCGCCCAGCGTCGTAAGATCCAGCAGGGCGATAAGATCGCCGGTCGCCACGGCAACAAGGGTGTTATCTGTAACGTTCTGCCGGTCGAGGACATGCCCTACATGGCTGACGGTACCCCGATCGACGTTATCCTCAACCCGCTGGGCGTTCCTTCGCGTATGAACGTCGGCCAGCTGCTCGAGTGCCACCTTGGCTGGGCTGCTGCCTGCGGTTGGGATACCGAGGATGCCGACTCCGACAAGTATGTCCCCGGTCCGTTCTTCACCGCGACGCCCGTCTTCGACGGCGCCAAGGAGGACGAGATCGCCGAGGTCATCCGTCGCGCCAACAAGAACATGCTCAACAAGGCCACCGCTGCCTTTGGCGATCATATGCGCCCCGAGTTTGTCACCCAGCTTGACGAGCGCGGCAAGACCCGTCTGTTCGACGGCCGCACCGGCGAGGAGTTCCGCGAGCCCATTACCGTGGGCACGTCCTACATCCTCAAGCTCGGCCACATGGTCGATGACAAGATTCACGCACGTTCGACCGGTCCTTACAGCCTGGTTACCCAGCAGCCTCTGGGCGGCAAGGCTCAGTTCGGCGGCCAGCGCTTCGGCGAGATGGAAGTTTGGGCACTGTACGCTTACGGTGCTTCCAACGTCCTGCAGGAGATCCTGACCGTCAAGTCCGACGATACCGTGGGCCGCGTCAAGACCTACGAGTCCATCGTCAAGGGCGAGAACGTTCCTGTTCCGGGTATCCCCGAGTCCTTCAAGGTTCTCGTCAAGGAGATTCGCTCCCTCGCGCTGGACATCGAGCCCATGCACGATGCCGACGAGGACGCCTCCGCCCCTGTGACCGCCGAGGAGACCTCTGCTCTCGACGACCTGGCTGCGCTCGCCGGCGTTGACGCCGACGTCGAGGCCCAGGATGCCGAGACCGCCGAGGCACCCGAGGCTGTCGCCGCCACGACCACTGATAAGGAGTAGTTGACTGTGGCAGATTTCGAAGCTACTGATTTTGACTCGGTAAAGATCTCCCTTGCCTCCGCCGACCAGATCCGTTCCTGGTCGCACGGTGAGGTCAAGAAGCCGGAGACCATTAATTACCGTACCCTCAAGCCCGAGAAGGACGGCCTGTTCTGCGAGAAGATCTTCGGTCCCGCCAAGGACTGGGAGTGCTCCTGCGGCAAGTACAAGGGCATCCGCTTTAAGGGCATCGTCTGCGAGCGCTGCGGCGTCGAGGTCACCTCGGCCAAGGTGCGTCGCGACCGCATGGGTCACATCGAGCTCGCCGCTCCCGTGTCCCACATCTGGTACTTCAAGAGCCCCACGAGCTTCCCGATGAGCCGTATGCTCGACATCAAGTCCAAGGACCTCGAGAAGGTTCTGTACTTTGCCAGCTACATCATCACCGAGGTCGACTACGAGGCTCGCGAGGCCGACGCTGACGACCTGCGCGAGGAGCTCGCCGCCGATCTGGAAGAGATCGATGCCGAGTGCGCCCGCCAGATCGAGTCCCTCAAGGAGCAGGGCAACCCCGAGAACTTTGACGAGTTCTCCGACGAGGAGCCGCTGACCCCCGAGGAGATCGCCTCTGGCATCGTCGACATCGAGGAAGAGTGCAAGGACGAGAAGCAGCTCCGCACGGACGCCTTCAACGCCTTCATGAAGCTCACCGAGCGCGACCTCATCTCCGATGAGCCGCTGTTCCGCGAGATGACCCGTTACTACTCCATGTACTTCAAGGGTGGTATGGGTGCCGAGGCCGTCCGCGACCTGCTCGCTGCCATCGACCTCCCCTCCGAGGCCGAGAAGCTCAAGGCCATCATCGCCGACGAGGACTCCCAGAAGCAGAAGCGCGAGAAGGCCGTCAAGCGCCTCGAAGTCGTTGACGCCTTCCTGAAGGGCGGCAACAGCCCCGCGAACATGATCCTGGACGTCATCCCGGTCATTCCGCCCGATCTGCGCCCGATGGTTCAGCTCGACGGCGGCCGCTTCGCCGCATCCGACCTCAACGACCTGTATCGTCGCGTGATCAACCGTAACAACCGACTCAAGCGCCTGCTCGACCTGGACGCCCCCGCGATCATCGTGAACAACGAGAAGCGCATGCTCCAGGAGTCCGTGGACGCCCTGTTCGACAACGGCCGTCGTGGTCGCCCGGTCTCTGGCCGTGGCGGTCGCCCGCTCAAGTCGCTCGCCGAGGCCCTCAAGGGCAAGCAGGGTCGTTTCCGTCAGAACCTGCTGGGCAAGCGTGTCGACTACTCCGGCCGTTCGGTCATCGTTACCGACCCCAAGCTGCTGCTGCACCAGTGCGGTCTGCCCAAGACCATGGCGCTGGAGCTCTTCAAGCCCTTCGTCATGAAGCGCCTGGTCGAGCTTGGCAAGGTCGAGAACATCAAGGGCGCCAAGCGCGCTATCGACCGCGGTGCCACCTTTGTGTGGGATATCCTCGAAGAGGTCATCGACGGCCGCGTCGTGCTGCTCAACCGTGCACCGACCCTGCACCGTCTGTCCATCCAGGCCTTTGAGCCGGTGCTGGTCGAGGGCAAGGCTATCCACCTGCATCCGCTGGTCTGCTCGCCCTTCAACGCCGACTTCGACGGCGACCAGATGTCTGTCCACGTGCCGCTGTCCAGCCAGGCTCAGGCCGAGGCTCGCGTGCTCATGCTCTCTGCGAACAACCTGCGCTCGCCGGCATCCGGCAAGCCGGTCAACATCCCCTCGCAGGACATGATCATCGGTGTGTACTACCTCACCCAGGTCCGCGACGGCCTGCCCGGCGAGAACCACGTGTTCGCCAGCTTCGACGACGCGCTGCACGCCTATGACTGCCGCTCCGAGGTCGACATGCAGGCCAAGATCCAGGTCCGCGTGTCCGCCGAGAACGCCAACGTCATCAACGAGGACGGCACCCGTATCTTCCGCGTCAAGAACGGCAAGAACGAGTTTGTCGACTACGACGTCACCGGCAACAAGACCGCGCGCTTTGAGACCTCTATCGGCCGCATCATCTTCAACCGCCAGTGCCTGCCCGAAGACTACGAGTTCATGAACTACAAGATGGTCAAGGGCGATGTGGCCAAGCTGGTTGCCGACTGCTGCGATCGTTACCCCGAGGCCAAGGTCGGCCCGATTCTCGACGCCATCAAGTACTCCGGCTTCCACTACGCTACCCGCGCCGGCCTCACCATCTCGGTATGGGACGCTCTCATCCCTGCCGAGAAGCAGGAACTGCTCGATCGCGCCCAGGCCAACGTCGACCAGATCAACGAGTACTTCGAGGAGGGCTTCATCAACGAGACGGAGCGCCACATCGAAGTCGTTAACGAGTGGACCGCTTGTACCGACAAGGTCGCAGCGCTCATGCTCGACATGTTCGACGAGGAGAACCCGCTCTACATGATGGCCGACTCCGGCGCCCGTGGTTCTAAGACCCAGCTGCGTCAGCTCGGTGGTATGCGTGGCCTGATGGCAGACATGTCCGGCGAGACGATCGACCTTCCCATTAAGGCGAACTTCCGCGAGGGCCTGCTGCCGCTCGAGTACTTCATTTCGACCTACGGCGCCCGTAAGGGCCTGGTCGATACTGCATCCCACACCTCGGACTCTGGTTACCTGACCCGTCGTCTGGTCGACGTGGCCCAGGACGTCATCGTCCGCGAGGAGGACTGTGGTACGCACGAGGGCGTCACCTACAACCTCATCATTCCCGGCACCACCGACCTCAACACCGACCTCGTCGGCCGTTGCTTCATTGAGGACGTCGTGGCTCCCGATGGCACCGTGCTCTTTGAACAGGACGGCTACATCGAGAAGGTCGCCGACATCCAGAAGATGGTCGATGCGGGCCTCAAGAAGGTCAAGCTCCGCGCGCTGCTCACCTGCCGCTCCAAGTACGGCGTGTGCCAGAAGTGCTATGGCTGGGATCTTTCCACCCGTCGTCCGGTCGCCATCGGTACCGCGGTCGGCATTATTGCCGCCCAGTCCATCGGCGAGCCCGGTACGCAGCTTACGATGCGTACCATTCACTCCGGCGGCGTCGCTGGCGTCGACGATATTACGCAGGGTCTGCCTACGGTCAGCCGTATGTTCGATATCGTCGGCAACGTCAACGAGAAGATCCTGGGTCGCGAGGCCGAGCTGGCTCCGTACTCCGGTCACCTCTCGATTAAGCCCGAGAAGTCCGAGTACGTGCTGACGCTCACCGACTCCGAGGACCACACCCGTGTCCTCGACGAGCGTCGCGTCCCCGCTTCGGTGCGCTTTATGCCCGAGATCGAGGACGGCTGTGAGGTTCGCGCCGGCGACCAGATCACCAAGGGCTTCGTCAACTTCCGCAACCTGCGTAAGCTGACCGACATCGAGTCGACGATGCACACCTTCGTCGAGAGCGTTAAGGACGTCTACACCAGCCAGGGCGTCGACCTGAACGACAAGCACATCGAGGTACTCGCACGTCAGATGCTGCGTCGCGTTCAGATCACCAACCCCGGCGACTCCAAGTACCTGCTTGGTCAGTACGTCGATCGCTACGAGTTCGCCGACGAGGTCGAGCGCGTTGCCCGTCTGGGCGGTCAGGCTCCTGTGGCCGAGCCCGTCATCCTGGGTACGCTCAAGGTCGCGTCCAACATCGACTCCTGGCTGTCGAGCGCTTCGTTCATCCGTACCGCTGGCGTCCTTACCGAGGCTGCCATTGAGGGCAAGGTCGATCACCTGCTCGACCTTAAGTCCAACGTCATCGTCGGTAAGAAGATCCCGGCTGGTACCGGCCTCAAGCCGTACGCCAACGCCAAGCTGACGTATCGCACGGCCGACGGCTATGTCGACATCGACGGCCCGGCTTCGCCCAACGCCAAGTCGCTGCCCGAGTGGGCTCCGGTTGAGCTCAAGGACCTGGACGAGCAGCTCCCGCAGCAGCTCGACTGGGCCGGCTACGACGAGTTCGGTGGTGCTGACGGTTCGTTCACCCGCAACGGCCACACCATCTCCGCCGAGAAGGCTCGCCTGTACCTGTTCGACGACCTGGGCGTGTCGCAGCGCTGGACCAACAAGTTCAGCGAGGTCGGCATCGAGACGGTCGGCGACCTGGTTGGCAAGTCCGAGGAGGATCTGCTGCGCATCGATGGCATCGGTGCCAAGGCAATCGAGGAGCTCCGTGACGGTCTGGAGGCCCACGACCTGCTCTACATCCTCGAGAACAACGACGACGTTGCCGACGAGGAAGACCTCTCGCAGCTGCTGCAGATGGTCTTTAGCCCCGACGGTCCGGACGATATCCTGCTGGGCACCTCCGCTCCGACGCATCACGCCGACGCCGACGAGGAGCTCCTGGGCGCCCCGATCGACGACAAGAAGGCTCCCGCCAACGGCGCGATCAACGAGGACATGGCTTCTCTCGACGAGCTGCTTAACCAGCTCGTGGACACCGACGACGCCGAAGAGGCCAAGGACAACGACGAGGAGTAATTTCCTAGTACGTTAACCGCCCTTCCAAAGACCCGTTTCCCAACAGGGAAGCGGGTCTTTTTTGTTGAGGAAAACCTGCCAAAAGGGGACAGGTTTATTTTGGTAGGTTTTTCCTGCTTGAATTTGAAACATTTCGTCCGGCCAGAGCGTATCTATGGTGAGGGCCTCATCAAGAATCATTAACGTCACCGGGAGGTGATTATGGAAGAACAAGCATTTAGACAGGCGGTCGAAGATCACCGGGATGTCGTGTTTCGGATCGCATTGACGTACCTGCGCGATCGTGCCGACGCTGACGATGTTGCCCAAGATGTCTTTCTTAAGTTGCTTAAAAGCGATGGAAACTTTGAGAGTTGGGAGCATCTTCGCCGCTGGCTTATCCGGGTCACGATCAATGAATGCAAATCGCTCTTTCGAAAGCCATGGAGGCGCGTGGAGGATATTGAGAACCTGGCCGATTCGCTTTCGGCGGCGCAGGATGAGACCAAGGCGGTCCTGTCAGACGTTATGCGACTTCCGGAGCGATTCCGCGTTCCCATCGTGCTCTATTACTATCTGGGCTTTTCGACCTCAGAGATTGCCGAGTTGTTGCATGTACCAGCCGCGACCGTTCGAACGCGTTTGGCTCGCGGCAGGTCGAAGCTCAAGTTCATCCTAGAGGAGGGCGACCGTGAAATCCAATCAAATCAAGCAGGCCTTCGAGTCCATCCAAGCCGATAGCGATCTTGCCGATCGCGTTCTTAATGCAGCTGAAGGCGAGCCGCTTCGCAAAAGGGGTCATGCTAAGCCCCTCTATGTTGCGGTTATCGGGTGTCTTGTCGGAGTGTTGGCGACCGGAGGGGTCGCCTACGCCGTTATCAATTCCAGCTATTTTGCCTCAGCCTGGGGAAACCACGGCAACGGGGATTCCATTACCTGGACAAACGGCGGCTCATCGGGGACTAAATATACCTACACCAGAGAGTTTGGTGATGGCATCGCGCCCCAAAGCCTAGAAGGCGCAGTCCAGGAGGTTAATCTGTCCGTCGAGGGTAATGGCTATACGCTCGATATCCATGAGATGGCTATCGACCAAAACGGCTGCGGAGCCGTGACGTTTACGTTGTCGAATCCAAATGGCGTTAACTACTACAAGCCGGCAGCAGAGACAGGCGAACTTGTTCTCTATGGTGAAGAAGAACAAGGCATCGGCACGCCCAGCATGAACTTCGGCGAGGAATGGGCTGACACACGCTGCACCACTGATAAAGACACATCAAGCGACACGGTCATTAACGGCACGATGTACTTTGCATCTTGGAATCGCGATCGAGATTTACGACATGCGGTCACCTGGAATATCTGCTGGACTGAGGGCGAAGGCGAGGACGCGAAGCTGTTCGAAGCATCGACGCCCGAGTTTAGCGTTGGAGCGTACGTCGATACAAAGGAACTCCGCTCCGATGACTCGCCTCTCGAGATCAGCCCGTTTTCCATCCAGACGCACATCGATGATCTGGGCTATGAAGCAGTTGATCATAAACTGACCGTCAGCTACAAGGATGGATCGGAGCAGATTATCGAAGATGACGACGCAGGGGCGTACAATTTCTATGTTTCGATGGCACGCAATAGCGGAGAGAACATTTGGGTGCCAACGAAGTTGATTGATGTCGACCAAGTGGTTTCAGTAACGCTCGAAGGCACACGCTGCACTTCAACAGGGGGCGCCGAAACGTCGGAACCCTTTACCATCGTCTATTCGTAAGATTTGGGGCCGCTTCCTACTAGGGGAAGCGGCCTTCTTTGCGGTAAATGGGCGGTTAGACCGCACGATATTCGCCTGTATTTCTGAAGTATGCGGCAAAATCTTGATGGGTCGACCACACCGTATATGCTCAAGCGTTCTACCTGCGGGTTTGTTATCGCAAAATCCCTGTGTGCTCGGTAAGTTCATAATTTGCCGCATACTTCCGAAAACACCGTCAATCTACAGTGTTAGTGAGGTCGGATCACCGCTGGAGCGCGACGTTTCCCCAGATAAAACCGACCAAAATAAACCTGTCCCTTTTTGGTAGGGAACGTTGCCCCGACGAGCACGTCGGATTCCCGGTCCGGGCGGCCCGCTGTTTAAGTTTGTCGCGAGTTCCGCACGCAAAGGAAAGCACTTAATGTGCTTTCCGTCTTGCGCAGGACTGTAGAGCAGCAAACTTAAACAGCGGGCCGCCCGGACCGGGAATCCGCCCCCGCGCACAGAAGGGGATTCCTTTTGTGTAGGCTTTGCGGAAATGTGCCTATTTTGGGATACGCCCGGCGGCGTGGTCTGTTGACGGCACAGCTAACGCCACGTATCCTATCGAACTGCGTGTTTCGTAGGGGGATGCTGACCCCTCGATTCAAGCCGTTGCACTTTACAGAAAGCTGGAATCATTCGAGAAGGAGTACGCTTTGCCTACTATTAACCAGCTGGTTCGCCAGGGCCGTCGTTCCGTGCCCAAGAAGTCCAAGAACGCTGCTCTGCAGCACAACTCCCAGAAGCGCGGCGTGTGCACCCGCGTCTTCACCACGAGCCCCAAGAAGCCGAACTCGGCTCTTCGTAAGGTTGCCCGTGTTCGCCTTGTCAACGGCATCGAAGTTACTGCTTACATCCCGGGTGAGGGCCACAACCTGCAGGAGCACTCCATCGTGCTCGTCCGCGGCGGTCGTGTCCGTGACCTCCCTGGTGTCCGTTATCACGTCATCCGTGGCGCCTACGACGCTGCTCCGGTCCAGAACCGTATGCAGGCCCGTTCCAAGTACGGTGCTAAGCGCCCCAAGGCCAAATAAGCCAGATAACGTTTTGATACTTTCGCCGTGTGCCGCCTAAGCGCCGCACGGTAGACACTTAAGGAGATTTCACATGCCGCGTCGTGCAGCAGCTAATCGTCGTGAGGTTCAGCCTGACGCCGTTTACAACAACCGCCTGGTGACTCAGCTCATCAACAAGGTCCTTCTTGACGGCAAGAAGGCCACCGCTGAGCGCATCGTTTACACCGCTTTCGAGATCGTTGCCGAGAAGTCCGAGGGTGGCGACGCTCTCGCTACCTTCAAGAAGGCTATGGACAACGTCAAGCCCACGCTCGAGGTTAAGCCCAAGCGTGTCGGTGGCGCTACCTATCAGGTCCCGATGGAGGTCAACTCCCGTCGTTCCACCGCTCTGGGTATCCGCTGGATCGTCAACTTCTCCCGCGCTCGCAAGGAGAAGACCATGGCCGAGCGTCTCGCTAACGAGATCCTCGACGCTTCCAACGGCCTGGGCGCTTCCGTCAAGAAGCGTGAGGACGTCTTCAAGATGGCCGAGGCCAACCGCGCGTTCTCTCACTATCGTTGGTAAGTTAAGGTAAGGAACTAACATGGCTAAGCCTAAGTACAAGCTTTCCGATACCCGTAACATCGGCATCATGGCCCACATCGATGCCGGTAAGACCACCACGACCGAGCGTATTCTTTACTACACCGGTAAGACCCACAAGATCGGTGAGGTCCATGAGGGCGCTGCCACCATGGACTGGATGGTTCAGGAGCAGGAGCGCGGCGTAACCATTACCTCCGCTGCTACCACGTGCTTCTGGAACAAGGACGGTAAGGACTACCGCATCCAGATCATCGACACCCCGGGCCACGTTGACTTCACCGCCGAGGTCGAGCGCTGCCTGCGCGTCCTCGATGGTGCTGTCGCCGTCTTCGACGCCGTTGCCGGCGTTCAGCCCCAGTCTGAGACCGTTTGGCGTCAGGCTTCTACCTTCAACGTCCCCCGCATCGCCTTCATCAACAAGTATGACCGCGTGGGCGCTGACTTCTTCAACGCTATCGAGACCATGAAGGATCGTCTCGACGCCAACGCTGTGGCCGCTCAGGTCCCGATGGGCGCCGAGGACAACTTCTGGGGCGTCATCGACCTCGTCACCATGACCGCATGGGACTTCAAGGCCGACGACAAGGGCATGACCTACCCCGAGCCGATGGACGAGATCCCGGCTGAGTTCGCCGACATCGCTGCCACCAAGCGCGAGGAGCTCCTCGACGCTGCTGCCAGCTTTGACGACGAGCTCATGGAGAAGATCCTCATGGAGGAGGACTTCACCGTCGAGGAGCTCAAGGCTGCTCTGCGCAAGGGCGTTCTGGCCAACGAGCTCAACCTCGTCTTCGTGGGTTCCGCCTACAAGAACAAGGGTGTTCAGGAGCTGCTCGACGCTGTCGTCGACTACCTGCCCAGCCCGCTTGACGTTGAGGCCGTCACTGGTACCGATCCGGACACCGGCGAGGAGATCCAGCGTCATCCTTCCTTCGACGAGCCCTTCTCCGGCCTGGTCTTCAAGATCATGACCGACCCGTTCGTCGGTAAGCTCACCTACGTCCGCGTTTACTCCGGCCGTGCCGAGTCCGGCTCCTACGTGGTCAACGCCTCCAACGGTCAGCGCGAGCGCCTCGGCCGCATCCTCGAGATGAACGCTGCCGAGCGTATCGACCGTGACGACGCTGCCGCCGGCGACATCGTCGCTTGCGTCGGTTTCAAGAACTCCACCACCGGTGACACCCTGTGCGCCGAGGGCAAGGAGATCGTCCTCGAGAAGATCGAGTTCGCTAAGCCCGTTATCGACGTTGCCATCGAGCCCAAGACTAAGGCCGAGCAGGACAAGATGTCCCTGGCTCTGACCAAGCTCGCCGAGGAGGACCCGACCTTCCAGGTGTCCACCAACCACGAGACCGGCCAGACCATCATCGCCGGCATGGGCGAGCTGCACCTCGAGATCATCGTCGACCGTCTGCTCCGCGAGTTCAAGGTTGACGCTAACGTTGGTAAGCCCCAGGTTGCCTACCGCGAGACCGCTGGTCACGACGTCGAGAAGGCTGAGGGCAAGTTCGTCCGTCAGTCCGGCGGTCGCGGTCAGTACGGCCATGCTGTCATCAAGCTCGAGAAGATGGAGGAGGGCTTCGGCTACGAGTTCGTCAACGCTATCGTCGGCGGCGTCGTGCCCAAGGAGTACATCCCGTCCATCGACAAGGGCATCCAGGAGGCCCTGAACACCGGTGTTATCGCCGGCTTCCCGGTCCTCGACGTTAAGGTCACCCTGTTCGACGGTTCTTACCACGAGGTCGACTCCTCCGAGGCCGCCTTCAAGATCGCCGGTTCCATGGCTATCAAGGACGCCCTCAAGAAGTCCGATCCGCAGCTGCTCGAGCCGATCATGGCTGTCGAGGTCGAGACCCCCGAGCAGTACATGGGCGACGTTATGGGCAACCTCTCCGGTCGCCGCGGCAAGATCGAGGGCATGGAGGATCGCAAGAACAGCAAGCTCATCCGTGCCAAGGTGCCGCTGGGCGAGATGTTCGGTTACGCTACCGACCTTCGCTCCCAGACCCAGGGCCGTGCATCCTACACGATGCAGTTCGACTCTTATGAGCCCGCGCCCAAGTCCATTGTGGACGAGGTCATGAGCAAGAACGCCTAAGTTCGAGCTCCCTGTTACGTAATCCGCGAGAACATCTCTCGCACTCTTTGGAGGTTTAAGTTGGCTACCCAGAAGATCCGCATTCGCCTCAAGGGCTATGATCACGAGGTCGTCGATCAGTCCGCGAAGCTCATCGTCGAGACCGCTCAGAAGACCGGCGCTCGCGTTTCCGGTCCTGTCCCCCTGCCCACCGAGCGCAACCTGTACACGGTTATCCGCTCGCCGCACGTGAACAAGGACTCCCGTGAGCAGTTCGAGATGCGCACCCACAAGCGCCTCATCGACATCCTCGACCCCACCTCGGGCACCGTTGATTCGCTCATGCGTCTCGACCTCCCCGCTGGCGTCGACATCGACATCAAGCTCTAAGCGATATCGCTCATAGCTTAAAGGGCCCCGCTGCCGTAACGGCAGCGGGGCCCTTTTGTTTTGAATGATGGTTTGGACTGCGGGGTAATGCTGCCGAGTAGGTGGTTGCGGCGTCCTATTCGCTCAAGGGGCGCAGCGATGCCTCCTCAAAATGGAAGGATCGCAAGCCGTCTTCCGTTTCGATACATGCGCGACCAAAGGCATCGACGGTTTTAAAGACGCCTCGCGTCAGCTCGCCTCCAGCGGGGGAGCGGGCGATAACGTGCTTCCCAATCCAATTGAGGTGAGCGATATATTCGTCGTGGACGGGCGCGAGCGGACCGGCGTCTTCTTCCTTGGCGTTGAGGCGTTCTGCCCAGGCATCTACAGCGTCTATAACTGCGTGATAGACCTCATCGAGGAGCATGTCGACGGCGGGAACGCTCTCGTTGAGGTCCGAGAGGCCAATTGCCGCCAGGCCGCCATCGGGCACCTCTTGGGGCGTGTAGTTTACGTTGACGCCAATGCCGCAGACGGCGAAAGGTTTGCCTTCGTTATCGCGTGCGGCCTCGACCAGAATGCCGCCGAGCTTGCGTCCTCGCGCGACCAGGTCGTTGGGCCATTTGAGGCCAATCTCGTTTGCAAGACCCTGCTTTTCGAGTGCTTCGAGCACCGCTAGGCCGCTGACGGCGGCAAGACCAGAGTACTTTGCGGGATTAACGCATGGACGCAGGACAATCGAAAGCAATAGGTTGCCGGCGGTTGAATCCCACTTGTGGCCGCGCCGGCCGCGTCCTGCCGTTTGCGCGCGGGCGGCAAGTCCTGTGCCGTGCGGCGCACCCTGTTTTCCTGCCTCGAGCAGGTCATCGTTGGTCGATCCGGTTACGTCGACAATCGTTAATTGGGCATCCATAGCGGCTGCTACCTCCTTATTGAATAAGTGAATGACGCAATGGTGTCGAGAGATAGACACAATGTGAAGCCTTTGTCGCATTTGGACAATTTAATGTTAACACGTCAACAAAGACTGAAATGCGTTATCCTCTCTTGGTCGATGTAAACACGTCAACAACTCAAAGGAGGTTAGTGATGGGTTTCACGATTCTTGGAACAGGTTCGGCACTTCCTGAGCGCAGTGTTTCCAATGACGAGCTGTCTGAGTTCCTCGATACCTCGAATGAGTGGATTTTTACTCGCACAGGTATCAAGAGCCGCCACGTCTGCACCACCGAGTCACTTGACGACCTTGCCGTAGCGGCGAGCGAGCGGGCACTCCAGGTGTCCGGAATCGACGCGAGCCAGCTGGATCTGATCGTCTGCTCGACGACGACGGGTGACCACCTTGTTCCCGCTGAGGCGTGTGCCGTTGCTGAGCGACTAGGCGCGACGTGCCCTGCCTTCGATGTCTCGGCGGCTTGTGCCGGCTTCGTATTTGCGCTCGATGTCGCCGAGGGCTATATCGCCCGCAGCCGTGCCGAGCGCGTGCTTGTTGTTGCTGCCGAGCAGATGACGCGCGCGCTCGACTGGACCGACCGTGCCACCTGCGTGCTTTTTGGCGATGGGGCAGGCGCCGCAGTGATTGAAGCTGGGGGAGACAACCCCCTTGCCGTTGAGCTTTTGACGGCGCCCGACGTCGAGACGTTGCGCGTTCCCGGTCTGGTCGGTACCTCGCCGTTTAAGGCTTCTGCAGATAGCGCGAGCGTGCTGTCCATGAATGGCCGCCGCGTGTTCAAGTTCGGCGTCAACGCCATCTGCGACACGGTCCATAATCTTGCGATCGATGCGGGCATTTTGGTCGAAGACATCGATCATTTTGTATTCCATCAGGCTAACGAACGAATCCTGAGCCAGGCGGTCAAGCGCCTGGGCGTGCCGGACGAGCGCGTGGTTCGCACGTTGCGCGAGACCGGCAACATTTCGAGCGCATGCATTCCGCTTGCCCTCGACCGGCTGGCAAACGCCGGTGCACTTCACACAGGCGACACCATCGCCTTGGTTGGATTTGGCGCCGGTCTGGATATAGGTGGCTATCTGCTTCGTTGGAAGTAGTCGCACATAGGAAATAAAAACGCCCCTAGGGCACAAACAAAGGAGAACTACCATGGCAGATCAGAAGACCTTCGAGCGCGTTTGCGACGTTATCCGCGAGACCGCCGGTCTTGACGATGTCGAGATGAAGCCCGAGTCCACGCTCGAGGAGATTGGTCTCGACAGCCTGGGCACCGTCGAGATCCTCGTTGCCGTCGAGGACGAGTTTGGCATCCAGCTCGATACCGAGGAGAACCCCAAGACGGTCGGCGAGTTCGCCGATACGGTCGAGGCGGCATTGGAGAAGTAGAGATGCTCAAGACTCCTCTCTGCGATCTGCTCGGCATCGAAAAGCCCGTGTTCCAGGGCGGTATGGCCTGGATTGCCGATGCCTCGCTGGCGTCCGCAGTGTCCGAGGCGGGTGGCTTAGGCATCATCGCGGCCATGAACGCCGACGCCAACTGGCTTCGCGACCAGATTCATGAGCTGCGCGCCAAAACGGATAAGCCCTTTGGCGTCAACGTCATGCTCATGAGCCCGTTTGCCGACGAGGTCGCGCAGGTCGTGATTGACGAGCGAGTGCCGGTCGTCGTGACGGGCGCCGGCAATCCCGCCAAGTACATGAAGGCGTGGAACGAGGCGGGCATCAAGGTCATCCCGGTCGTTGCCTCGGTGGCGCTGGCGCGCCTCGTGGCACGTCGTGGAGCCACGGCGGTTGTTGCCGAGGGTACCGAATCGGGCGGCCATATTGGCGAGACCTCGACGATGGCACTGGTGCCGCAGGTCGTCGATGCGGTCGACATTCCCGTCGTGGCCGCCGGCGGTATTGCCGACGGCCGCGGCGTGGCGGCCGCCTTTATGCTGGGCGCCGAAGGCGTGCAAGTGGGTACGCGCTTTCTGGTCGCAGACGAGTGCACCGTCTCGGAGCAGTACAAAGAGATGGTCCTGAAGGCCAACGACACTTCGACGCGTGCGACCGGTCGCTCGACGGGACATCCAGTGCGCGCCCTCAAGAGCCCCTTCACCAACGCCTATGCCAAGAGCGAGGGTTCCGGCGCGAGTGCCGAGGAGCTCGGTGCTTTGGGAACCGGTGCACTGCGTAAGGCCGCCAAGGACGGCAACTACGAAGAGGGTTCGTTTTTGTGTGGACAGATTGCCGGCATGGTCAACGAGCGTCAGAGCGCACGCGAAATCGTTGACGATCTGGTCGATGGCGCCGAGCGCGTCCTGAAGGGTGCGTGCGCATGGGTGGCGTAGCGTTTTTGTTTGCCGGCCAGGGTGCCCAACACCCCGCGATGGGCGTCGACTTGATCGAGACATCGCCGGCGGCCGCCGAGGTGTTCGCCATTGCCGATGAGGTGCGCCCGGGGACGAGCGAGCAGTGCCGGAGCGCCTCCAAGGAGGAGCTCTCGCAGACCGAGAACACGCAGCCTTGCGTGTTCGTGCACGACCTGGCAGCAGCTGCCGCCCTGCGCGAGCGCGGCGTGGCACCTGCCGCCTGTGCGGGTTTTTCGCTTGGCGAGGTCGCCGCGCTCACCTTTGCGGGGGCATTCGATACGCGAGCAGGCTTTGAGCTCGTGTGCGAGCGCGCGGCGCTGATGGCCGCGGCTGCCGAGCGCCATCCGGGCGGCATGCGCGCCGTCATCAAGCTTGATGCGGCGCAAGTCGAGGGCCTGGCTGCGCAGGCCGGCGAGGACTGCTGGCCGGTCAACTACAACAGCCCGCAGCAGACGGTTGTTGCCGGAGCGCCCGAGGCACTGCAGGAGCTCGACGTCCTCGTAAAAGAGGCTGGCGGCCGCGCTATGAAAGTCGCGGTGTCGGGTGCATTTCATAGCCCCTATATGGCCGAGGCGACTGAGGGGCTGGCGACGTATATCCAAGCCGGCCACGCGCCATCTCCGCTGTTGATTCCGGTCATGGCAAATATGACGGCGGCGCCCTATCCGGCGGACCCGCGAGCGGCATCGGATGTCTTGGTCAACCAGGTGAGCCATGCCGTGCGCTGGGTCGACACGCTGCATACTCTGCAGGATCAGGGCATCGACACGTTTATTGAGGTCGGCCCTGGCAAAACGCTGTCGGGCCTGGTCAAGCGTACGCTGAGCGACGTTCGCGTGTATTCGTGCGAAACGGCCGAGCAGGTCGCAGCTATTGCCGACGAGCTCGCATAGTCCACAGGGCTGTAACCCGAAAGGAATGACATGGGCAACTTGAACAACGGCGCGCTCGAGCGCAACGACTCACGTCGCGTGGCACTGGTCACGGGCGGCTCGCGGGGTATCGGCCGCGCCTGCGCTGTCGGTCTGGCGGAGGACGGCTTTGATATCGCCGTCGTCTATGCCGGTAGCGTCGATGCGGCGCGCGAGACGTGCGAAGCCTGCGAGGCGGTTGGCGCCGCGGCACGTGCATATCAATGCGACGTGGCCGATCCCGCTGCCGTCAACGCGTGCGTGGAGGCGGTCCTCAACGACTTTGGCTCCATTTGGGCGCTCGTCAACAACGCCGGCATCACCCGCGATGGCCTGCTCATGCGCATGGGCGATGACGCCTTCGACCGCGTGCTCGATGTCAATCTCAAGGGAACATTCAATATGACGCGCGCGCTCACCAAGACCTTTATGCGCCAGCGCGGCGGCTGCGTCGTCAACATGAGCTCGGTCGTGGGCCTGATGGGCAATGCCGGGCAAGCCAACTACGCTGCCTCCAAGGCGGGCGTGATAGGGCTTACCAAGGCGGTGGCGCGCGAGCTTGCGCCCCGCGGCGTACGAGTGAACGCGGTCGCCCCCGGGTTTGTCGAGACGGATATGACGGCAAAGCTCTCGGAGAAGGTTCGCGCGGCAACCGAGGAGCAGATTCCCCTAAAGCGCATGGCGCGCCCCGAGGAAGTGGCCGGCGTGGTGCGCTTTTTGGCAAGCGATGCGGCGGCCTACATTACGGGTGAGGTCGTGCGCGTCGACGGCGGAATGGCGATGTAGAAACCAGGGCCGAAGAATGGCTTGGATGAGGAGACCATGATGGAACAGAGAGTTGCAATCACCGGCATCGGTGCCGTATCGCCGCTCGGCAACACCGCGCTTGCCACTTGGGCAGCCATGTGCGCCGGCACGTGCGGCATCGGCCCGATCACGCACTTCGATACCGATGCGTTTACCGTCAAGGTGGCGGCCGAGGTAAAAGGGTTTGACGGCAACGAGTACTTTGGTAAGCGTGACGCCAAGCATCTCGACCCCTGCGTTCAGTTTGCGATGGCGGCTTCGGACGAGGCCATGCACGATGCGGGCTTTGATGTCGAAGGTGCCATCGATCGCGAGCGCCTGGGCGTCTACGTGGGTTCAGGCGTGGGCGGCATGCAGACACTCGTTGACAACGTCCATACGATTGCCGACCGTGGGCCCCGCCGCGCATCGCCCTATATGATCGCGATGATGATCCCCAATATGGCTTCGGGCAATATCGCGATCCGCCACAAGGCAAAGGGCCCGACCCTGCCCGTGGTGACCGCCTGCGCGACCTCGGCCCATGCCGTGGGCGAGGCGTTCCGCGCCATCAAGCATGGCTATGCCGATGCAATCCTGGCTGGCGGCGCCGAGGCCGCAATCATCCCCGATGCCGTTGCGGGCTTTACGTCCTGCCGTGCTCTCACCACTAATCCTGACCCGTCGACGGCATGCCGTCCGTTCGATGCAGACCGCGACGGCTTTGTGATGGGCGAGGGCGCCTGCGTGCTGGTGCTCGAGAGCATGGAACACGCGCTGGCTCGCGGGGCGCACATTTATGCCGAGGTCGTGGGTTACGGCAACACCGATGATGCCTATCACATCACGAGCCCCGATCCCGAGGCTGCCGGCATCGCCCGTGCGATATCGCTGGCGGTGGCCGAGGGCGACGTTAAGCCTTCCGAGGGCCTCTACATCAACGCTCACGGCACCTCGACCAAGCTCAACGATTCGTCCGAGACGGCGGGCATTAAGCGTGCGCTCGGCGAGGACGCGGCACGCGCCGCGCACGTCTCGTCGACCAAGTCGATGACCGGCCACATGATCGGTGCTACGGGCGCCATCGAGGTCATGGCCTGTGCCATGGCGCTCGAGCAGGGCGTGGTGCCCCCGACCATTAACTACCACACGCCCGATCCCGTCTGCGATCTTGATTACACGCCTAATCGAGCGGTTCGCGCCGACCTTACCTGGGCGCTTTCGACCAACCTGGGCTTTGGCGGACACAACGCCGCCATCGCGCTGCGTAGATATACGAGGAGCTAGAGCATGGATTCCAAAAGACTTGCCGAGATAGCCGATGTTATGGAGGACCGCGGCCTCACGCGCGTACGCGTTGAGGAGCCCGATGGCACCGCGGTCGAGCTCGAGCGCGCGAGCGCCGCGCAGCCGGTTGCCGTGCCCATGCCTATGCCGAGCGCTATGGCCGCTCCAGTTGCAGCTCCCACAGTCGCGCCTGCCGCACCGGAGCCCGCCGCGCAGACACCTGCCGCCGCACCGGAGCCCAAGGGCACCGAGGTGACCGCTCCCATGGTCGGCGTTTTCTATGCTGCCCCGGCGCCGGGCGACGAACCGTTTGTGCACGTGGGCTCCAAGGTCAAGGCTGGCGAGACCCTTTGCATCATCGAGGCCATGAAGGTTCTCAACGAGGTGACGGCAGAGGCGGATGGCGAGGTGCTCGAGATCTGCGTGGCCGACGGCGACCTCGTGGAGTTCGGTAGCTGCCTCATGAGGATCGGATAGGTGATATCCATGAACAAAGAAGAGCTCAAGAAGCTGTTACCGCATCGCGAGCCGATGCTTTTGCTCGACGAGGCCGAGCTGGTGGGCGACGAGGCCCACGGCAAGATCACGATCACGGGCGACGAGTACTTTTTGCAGGGGCATTTTCCGGGAAACCCGGTCGTCCCCGGCGTGATTCAGTGCGAGATGCTCGCCCAGAACTGCTGCGTGCTGCTGATGGGCGATGAGGAGGCGCGCGGCGCGACGCCGTTCTATACGAGCCTCGATAAGGTGCGCTTTAAGCGTCCGGTGCGCCCGGGCGACACGGTTGATCTGGTGTGCACCATCACGCGTGCGCGCGGGCCGTTCCGCTTTGCGACGGGTACTGCGAGCGTCAACGGTGAGGTTTGCTGCCGCGCCGATATGTCCTTTGCACTCATGCACGAAAGTTAAGGAAGGCTTCATGTTCGACAAAGTGCTCATTGCCAACCGTGGCGAAGTCGCGGTCCGTGTTATCCGCGCGTGCCGCGATATGGGCATCAAGACCGTCGCCGTCTATTCCACGGCCGATGCGGACGCGCTGCACGTGCAACTTGCCGACGAGGCGTATTGCATCGGTGGCCCGCGTCTTGCCGAGAGCTACCTCAACGACGATGCCGTGCTCACCTGTGCCGTAAAGTCGGGAGCTAAGGCAATTCATCCCGGCTATGGCTTTTTCTCCGAGAAGGCGAGCTTCGTACGCGACTGCGACAAGTATGGCCTGGCGTTTGTCGGTCCTTCGGCCGAGGTGATCGACAGCATGGGCGATAAGGACGCCGCGCGTCGAACGGCTGCCGCGGCGGGCGTGCCCATCGTGCCGGGCTGCAATTTGCTCAAAAGCCCCGAGGAGGCAACGGCCGAGGCCGAGCGCATTGGTTGCCCCGTGCTCATTAAGGCGCGTGCAGGCGGCGGCGGTCGCGGCATTCGCAAGGTCGATCGCGTGGAAGATGCGGCAAAGGCGTTCATCGAGGCGCGTGCCGAGGGCGAGGCCGTTTTTGGCGACGGCGAGTGCTACATGGAGAAGTTCGTCGCGCCGGCGCACCACGTTGAGGTGCAGATTATGGCCGATAAGCAGGGCCATGTATTTTCGCTCGGCGAGCGCGAGTGCTCGGTGCAGCGTCGCAACCAAAAGCTGATCGAAGAGAGTCCCGCGCCGTGCCTCGACGGACACGACGACATTCGTGTTCGCATGCATAAGGCGGCGCGTGACCTGGCTCGTGCCGTCGGCTACGAAGGAGCCGGTACCATCGAATTCCTGTATTCGGACGACGGCAATTTCTACTTTATGGAAATGAACACGCGCTTGCAGGTGGAGCATCCGGTTACGGAGTTTGTGACCGATACCGACTTGGTCAAGTGGCAGCTGCGCGTGGCAGCCGGCCAACCTCTGCCCTTTGAGCAGGAGGACATGCCGGTCCGCAACCACGCCATGGAGTGCCGCATCAATGCCGAAACGCCGGACTTTCTGCCGTCATGCGGAACGGTCACCGCGTTGCGTGTGCCGGGTGGTCCGCGCGTGCGCTGGGATTCCGCCATGTTTACCGGTGCGAAAGTTCCGCCGTACTACGACTCCATGCTTGGCAAGCTCATCGTGTGTGCGCCCACGCGTGACGGCGCCATTCGCAAGATGCGCTCGGCCCTGGGCGAGCTCGTGATTGAGGGCGTGAGCGAAAACAGCGAGCTTCAGCTCGACGTGCTGGCAAACGACGAGTTCTTGTCGGGCATGTACCACACCGATCTGATGGGGCATCTCTATGCTGATGAATAGAAAAGCGAAGACGGTCAACGTCCTCGAGGGACCGATGACCGAGTCGTGCGCCGAGTTTCCCGCGCGCCATGTGTTTATCAAGTGCCCGGAGTGCCGCCGCGTGATCGATGAGGCGCGTCTGCACGACAACCTCGAGGTCTGCCCTCGTTGCGGAAAACACTTTCGCGTGAGCGGTCGCGCGCGCATGCGCATGACGGTTGACGAGGGCACGTTTGAGGAATGGGATGCCAATCTGGCGTCGGAGGACTTCCTCTCGTTTCCCGGTTATGCCGACAAGCTCAAGAGCGTGAGCGAGCGTTCGGGCGAGCGCGATGCCGTTGTGTGCGGTAGAGGCAAAATCTGCGGTTGCGATACGGCGCTCTTCTTTATGGACGCCAACTTTATGATGGGCTCGATGGGTTCCGTGGTGGGCGAGAAGATCTGTCGCACATTTGAGCATGCGACCGAGCTGGGGTTGTCAGTTGTCGGCTTTACCGTTTCGGGCGGTGCGCGCATGCAAGAGGGCGTGACATCGCTTATGCAGATGGCCAAGATTTCTGCGGCGGTTAGGCGCCACAGCGAGGCGGGCGGCCTGTATATCACGGTGCTCACCGACCCCACGACCGGAGGCGTAACCGCGAGTTTTGCCATGGAGGGCGACATTATCCTGGCCGAGCCCGATGCCCTGACGGCATTTGCCGGCCCGCGCGTGATCGAGCAGAACATGCACAAGCGCCTGCCCAAGGGATTCCAGCGCTCCGAGTTTTTGCTGGAGCACGGCTTTTGCGATGCCGTTGTTCCGCGTGGCGAGATTGCGCTCACGGTAGGCGAGCTGCTGGCGCTGCACGAAGGGCACGCGCCCGGCCTGGGGGCACCGCATGAGATCGTGCATATGGGTCGCCGCGGCAAAAAGCTGGGACACTTGTTCAAGCGCTCGGCCGCACCAAAAACCGCGCTCGAGATTGTCAAGCAGACCCGCTCGGCAGATCGCGCCACGGCAGGCGAGATGATCTCGCTGGGCCTGGATGGATTTGTGGAGCTGCACGGCGACCGCTACTTTGGCGACGACGCTGCTGTGGTGGCTGGCATTGGCTGGAAAGACGGACGCCCCGTAACGGTCATCGCCATCGAGCGCGGCACCACGACCAAAGAGCGCATGCGTCGCAACTTTGGTATGGCACATCCCGAGGGCTACCGCAAAGCGCGTCGCCTTATGCGCCAGGCCGAAAAGTTTGGTCGACCGGTTCTGTGCCTGGTCGATACTTCGGGCGCGTTTTGCGGTATCGGTGCCGAGGAACGCGGCCAGGGTGAGGCGATTGCCCAGAACCTCATGGAGATGAGCGGCCTTAAGACGCCGATTGTCTCGGTGGTGACAGGCGAGGGCGGCTCTGGTGGCGCGCTGGCGCTGTCCGTGGCCGACCGCATCCTGATGCTCTCGAGCTCGGCCTATTCGGTCGTGAGCCCCGAGGCCTGTGCGTCGATCCTGTGGAAGGATACCGAGCGTGCGAATGAGGCCGCCGAGGCGCTTAAGCTCACGGCCCCCGATCTGCTGGCGCTCGGCATCATCGACGGCATTGTTGACGATAAGGGCCTGTCGCATGAGGAGATCGCCGGTGCCGTCATGTCCTCGGCATTTGATGCCTTCGATACGCTTGGGCGGCTCGACGACGCGACCCTCACAAACCTCCGCTACCAAAAGTACCGCGCAATCGGTCAGTACCGCACGATGTGACAAAGGGACGGCCCGTATGTCACATTGGGAAAGGCGTTCCATGTCACAAGTTTCTAGAACCTCGTTTACAACGACGGTTTCATCAAACGCCATGGCCGTGGTGGACTATCTGTCCAAAAGCATGATGTCGGCGCTGCCCTTTATTGTCTGCGCGGCGTTGTTCCGCACCGTCGCCGTCATTATGGGCGAAGGCATGCTGGGCCTGTGGTCTGCCGATTCCGAAATCTATCGCCTGTTCTACAGTTGGCTCTATAACGCCGGCTACTACTTTTTGCCCATTTATCTTGGTTGGGCGGCCGCCCGCCAGCTCGGTTGCTCGGAGCAGCTGGGCATGATGCTGGGCGGCGTATTGATTGCGCCCGATCTGCTTAAGCTTGTCGATGCCGCATCGACGACGGGGGCATCGATGACTTCCGTGTATGGTCTGCTTCCTGCGCCGGTCAACGATTACACGACGACTGTTATTCCGGTTCTCATCTCGGTGCCCGTGCTATGGCGAGTGGAGTGTTTCTTTAAGCGCGTTATCCCTAAGGCCGTGGCGTTTTCGTTCGTTCCGTTTGCGACCATGCTTGTCATGGTTCCGGTTTCGCTGTGTATTACGGCGCCGGCGGGCAGCTATCTGGGCATGCTGTTGGGCCAGCTTATGTTTATGCTTGGCAATTCCGGTGGCATCGTGTCGCTGCTCACGCTCATGGGGCTTGCCGCGGGCTGGGAGTTCCTAAAGATCGCCGGCGTCAGCAACGTTGTCCTATCGCTCGCCTATGCGCAGTTTATGAGTGTGGGAACGGATTCGTGCATCCTGATCGCCGCGACGATGGCAACGTTCGCCGTTTGGGGCATGCCCTTTGGCGCGTCGCTTCGCGTTGCGGATAAGGACGAGAAGGCGCTCATGCTGGGCTATTCAATCTCGGGTGTTCTTGGCGGCGTAAGCGAGCCGGCGCTGTACGGTTGCGGCTTTAAATATGGCAGGTGCCTGACGTACATGGCCATTGGCGGCGCCGTCGGAGGCCTTGTTGCGGCCGTGGGCCACGTTACGGCCTATACCATCGGCATGACGAATGTCCTTATGGTCATTGGCTTTGCCACGGGCGGCATCTCGAACCTGCTGTGGTGCTGCGTTGCCGGCGGTGTGGCATTTGCGGTGTCTGCGGCGCTGAGCTACTGCTTTGGCGTGGTACCGACGAAGGGGCAGGTGGCAGAAGACGAAGCCGATTCGCCCGAAACAGTGGCGAGCGCTGCTGAAGCAAGCGCATAAACCTGTGTGACAAAAGGACGATTCCTTTGTCATATTCCAAGGCCGTGGCCCGTGTGGGTTGCGGCCTTTTTGTATCTGAAGGACAAAGTGGCTACACTACAATCCGTTTGAGCAATAGATATATAGGCAGTACCGTGGGGGCGGATGTAGATGGTCGAGTGGATTGTTAAGCGCGCGCAGGGCGACCGTGCGCGCGTGGGCACGTTGACGGGCATGGTGTGTATTCTCGCTAATGTTGCGCTTTGTGCTGCGAAGGGCGCAATTGGTGTGCTGTCGGGATCGGTTTCGATTGTGGCGGATGCCATGAACAACCTGTCCGATGCCAGCTCGAATATCGTGAGCGTGCTGGGCTTTAAGCTGGCGAGCAAGCCGGCGGACCCCGAGCATCCTTACGGACATGGCCGCTACGAGTATCTCTCGGGTCTGGTCGTGGCGGCGCTCGTGCTGCTGATCGGCGTTGAGCTGGTGAAGTCCTCGGTTGAGCGCATCATCCACCCCGAACCTGTCGAGTTCTCGCTTGCCCTGGTGGCAGTTCTAGTGCTTTCGATGGTCGTAAAGCTCTGGATGGCGGCCCTCAACCAAAAGCTCGGCGATCGCATTGAGTCCGAGACGCTGCATGCGACCGCGCAGGATTCCAAGAACGATGTCCTTGCCACAGGCGCCGTGCTGGCATGTGCGATTGTTTCGCAGGTGACGCACATCAATCTTGACGCATGGGTTGGCCTTGCCGTTGGCGCCTATATTGGCTGGAGCGGCCTTGAACTTATTCAAGATACGGTGAGCCCGCTTTTGGGCCAGTCACCCGATCCTAAGCTGGTCAAGCACATTCGAGACAAGATCATGAGCTATCCCGGCGTTTTGGGCGTTCACGATTTGATGGTTCACGACTACGGCCCGGGCAGGAAGTTTGCAAGTGCGCACGCCGAGATGGCGGCCGAGGCCAGCCCGCTGGAAAGCCACGACACGCTCGATAACATCGAACAGTCGTTTAGGGACGAAGACGGCATGATCGTCACGCTTCACTACGATCCCATCGTGACCGATGACCCCAAGGTGGCGAGCATGCGCTTGCGCATTCACGCCATGGCTCAGGAGATCGATAACCGCCTCTCGATTCATGACCTACGCTGTGTGCCGGGTCCTACGCACACCAACGTGATCTTTGACTGCGTGCGTCCCTCGGATCTGCAGATGAGTGCCGAAGACTTAAAGCACGCGCTGGCACAACGGGTCGAATCGGAATATCCCAAGTCGATTGCCAAGATTACGATCGACGAAGACTACGTAGGGCATACCCACGAGTAAGGCTGTGCCGGCAAAGCAGGTTATGCAGAAGGGGAGAGCATGAAGAAACTGTATCTACTCCGCCACGGTCAGACGGAGTTCAACGTCAAAAAGCTGGTCCAGGGCCGCTGCGATTCGCCGCTGACCGACCTGGGCCGTCAGCAGGCGCGGGTGGCAGCCGCATGGCTCAAAGCCCACGGCGTCGTCCCCGACAAAGTGGTCTCATCACCCTTAGGCCGAGCCATGGACACGGCAAGTCTCGTCGCAAACGAGCTCCTTGGCCCGGACGCAGCAGTCGAGCCCTGCGAAGGCATTATCGAGCGCTGCTACGGTGCCTTCGAAGAAGGTCCCCACGACGCGCTACCCACCGACGTTTGGGATCCGGGCGAGGATCTGGTCCCCTTCGGAGGAGAAGGAAGCCGCGCACTGCAAGAACGCATGGTAGGCGCCCTCACCAATCTCATGGGCTCCGAGGGCATCGAAACCCTCCTAGCAGTAAGCCACGGCAGCGCCAGCCGCCAATTCATCAAGGCTGCAGCCCCAGAGGGCTTCGAGCTCCCAACAAAACTCCCCAACTGCGCCATCATGATCTTCAATTTCGATGAGGCAAAGCCACAAGCAGAAGGCGAGCCAATGCAATGCAAGTTCACCCTCCAGCAAATAGTGGACCCCCAACAAAGTCATTAGCCTGAGCGAGCAAGGTTTAGCAGACATCAACGTGGCGTTCCCAGTGTGCGGCGGAGGGGGCGGGCCTGAGACATATTAAGGTTGTCGCGAGTTCCGCACGAATAGGAGAGCACTTAATGTGCTCTCCGTCGTGAGCAGGACTGTAGAGCAGCAACCTTAATATGTCTCAGGCCCGCCCCCTCCGCCGCACACTGGGAACGTGCCACGCACTTTACCTGCGTAAACAATGTGAGTGAAATATGAATCTCGATGGATACGCCCGCAGCCGTGTATACTAAACAGCTGTGTGTAACCAGGGGAGTATTCTGGCTGGACAAAATGCCTGCTTAATAGGGTTGTCAGGTAGTCCGGGCGAAATACAAGGCTGGGGAGCACGTCGTGTAAGTAGTGGTCCTCTAGGGGCGTACGCTCGGTGGTGTACGCATTGTCCCAAGACCACGCGAGAGTTGGGATCATATCTTGATCAGCATGATTCTCGGCCGCAAGATTGGCATGACCCAGGTTTGGGACGAGGACGACAACGTCGTTCCCGTCACGGTCATCCAGGCTGGCCCCTGCGCTGTCTCGCAGGTTAAAACTCAGGCAACCGACGGCTATGACGCCGTCCAGATCGGTTTCGGCGACATCAAGGCCAAGAACGTGAACAAGCCCATGGCTGGTCACTTCGCCAAGGCTGGCGTCGAGCCTGTTCGCTTCCTTCGTGAGGTCCGCGTCGAGAACGGCGAGGAGCACAAGGTCGGCGAGGTCGTCACCGTCGCTGATTTCGCTGATGTCGAGAAGGTCGACGTCATCGGTACCTCCAAGGGTAAGGGTTTCCAGGGTCGCATCAAGCGCTGGGGTCAGCGCCGCGGTCCTATGACGCATGGTTCTCACTTCCAGCGTCACCCCGGTTCTATCGGTCAGTGCGCCTATCCTGCGCGCGTCCTCAAGGGCGTCAAGATGGCCGGTCACATGGGTAACGAGCGCGTTACCGTCAAGAACCTTTCCGTTGTCCGCATCGATGCCGAGCAGAACCTCATCTTGGTCAAGGGCGCTGTCCCGGGTGCCAAGAATGGTCTCGTCGCCATCCGTATGGCCTAAGGGCCCAGCCCATTTAGCCCAGCGTCATACCAAGGAGAACACTTAAATGGCAAAGTTTGAAGTAAAGAACAGCGAGGGCAAGAAGGTCGCCGAGGCCGAGCTCGCCGCTGAGGTGTACGGCATCGAGCCGAACATCCACGTTATGCACCACATCGTCAAGTGCCAGATGGCCTCTTGGCGTCAGGGCACCCAGTCTGCTAAGGGTCGCTCTGAGGTTTCCGGTGGCGGCAAGAAGCCTTGGCGTCAGAAGGGCACCGGCCGTGCCCGCCAGGG
Organism: Collinsella sp. CLA-ER-H10; assembly: GCF_040092475.1. Lineage (NCBI taxonomy): Bacteria > Bacillati > Actinomycetota > Coriobacteriia > Coriobacteriales > Coriobacteriaceae > Collinsella > Collinsella sp. CLA-ER-H10. The sequence goes on along the minus strand of NZ_JBBNLM010000003.1, from coordinate 7,399 downwards.
TTCCATCCGTGCTGCCCAGTGGCGTCACGGTGGCGTTGTCTTCGCCCCCAAGCCCCGTTCCTACGCTAAGCGTATGAACAACAAGGAGGTCAAGCTGGCTATGCGCTCCGCGCTGTCCGCCAAGCTGGCCGATGGCGAGCTCGTGCTCGTCGACGACTACGGCTTCGAGAAGCCTTCCACCAAGGCTGCCGTCGCCATGCTCAAGGCTCTCGGTCTTGAGGGCAAGCGTCTGACCATCATCGTTCGCGATGAGGACGTCAACGCCTACCTGTCGTTCCGCAACATTCCCAAGACGTTCATCATCACCGCTGACGAGGCCAACACCTACGATCTCGTCAACAACAACGCTGTGCTGATGCCCGCCGACATCGCCGCTCACTTCGGGGAGGTGCTTGCATAAATGACCGCCCACGAGATCATCATCCGTCCGATCGTGTCCGAGCGTTCCTTCTCCGGCATGGAGCTGAACAAGTACACGTTCGAGGTCGCCAAGGATGCTAACAAGTATCAGATCAAGGACGCTGTCGAGGAGATCTTCGGCGTCAAGGTCGTTCGCGTGAACACCCTGACGGTCAAGCCCAAGACCAAGCGCGTGCGCTATGTCGCCGGCAAGACCCGTTCTTGGAAGAAGGCCATCGTCACGCTGGCCGAGGGCGACACCATCGAGGTCTTTGGCAACCAGGCCTAAGACTCGCTGCTGTTGAGTGAGCTCATGCCTCCCAAATAGGGGAGGCGAGAGCTCAAGGTTTTGGGCGTATAAAATGGACACGCCCGGAACCGTGTATACGTCCGGTGTCATCGCACCCGAGGCAGAACCTCGAATCCCTGTCTGCGATGGCTAACGGATTCCTATTGAAAGGGATTGTAATGGCTGTAAAGCACCTTAAGCCGACCTCCGCTGGTAGGCGTTGGCAGACGATCTCCGATTTCTCCGAGATCACCTGCACCAAGCCCGAGAAGTCTCTTCTCGAGCCCCTGCCCAAGAAGGCCGGTCGTAACAACAACGGCCGCATCACCACCCGCCACCAGGGCGGCGGCGTGAAGCGTCGTTACCGCGTGATCGACTTCAAGCGCAACAAGGACGGCGTGCCCGCCAAGGTTGCCACGATCGAGTACGATCCGAACCGTTCCGCTCGCATCGCTCTGCTGCGCTACGCTGACGGTGAGAAGCGCTACATCCTGGCCCCCAAGGGCCTCGAGGTCGGTCAGACCATCATGTCCGGTTCTGACGCCGACATCAAGCCGGGCAACGCTCTGCCCCTCGCCGACATTCCCGTCGGTACGCTCATCCACGCCGTCGAGTTCCAGCCGGGCAAGGGCGCTGCTATCGCCCGTTCCGCCGGTAACTCCTGCCAGCTGATGGGTAAGGAGGGCAAGTACGCTATCGTCCGTATGCCTTCCTCCGAGATGCGCCGCATCCTCGTTACCTGCCGCGCCACCGTCGGTGAGGTCGGCAACGCCGATCACTCCAACATCGTCATCGGCAAGGCCGGCCGTAAGCGTCACATGAACGTGCGCCCGACCGTCCGCGGTACCGTCATGAACCCTGTCGACCACCCGCACGGCGGTGGCGAGGGCAAGAACCACACCTCTGGTCGTCCCTCCGTTACCCCCTGGGGTAAGCCGACGAAGGGCCTTCGTACGCGCAAGAAGAAGAAGGTCTCGAACCAGCACATCATTCGTCGCCGTAAGAAGTAATTTCGGATACCGAGTTTTAGGAGAAAGCACTTATGAGCAGAAGTCTCAAAAAGGGCCCGTTCGTGGAGACTCGCCTTCTCTCGCGTATCACCGCGATGAACGAGGCTGGCAAGAAGGACGTCGTGAAGACCTGGTCCCGCGCGTCCACCATCTTCCCCGAGATGGTTGGTCACACCATCGCCGTCCACGACGGCCGCAAGCATGTGCCCGTGTATGTTACCGAGTCCATGGTTGGTCACAAGCTCGGCGAGTTCGCGCCGACTCGTACGTTCCGTGGCCACAAGGCCAAATAGGGGGTTAACCGTAAATGGCAACTAAGTCTATTGAAACTGAGGCCACCGAGGTTCGCGCCGTCGCTAAGTACGTGCGTGTTTCCCCCAGCAAGGCCCGCCTGGTGGTCGATCTGATCCGCCGCAAGCCTGTCGCTCAGGCCTTCGACATCCTCCACTTCTGCGACCGCGCCGTCGCCGTGGATGTCGAGAAGGTTCTCCGTTCCGCCGTTGCGAACGCCGAGAACAACAACGGTCTGCGTGCCGACAACCTGGTTGTCGCCGCTGCCTATGTTGACGAGGGTCCGACGCTTAAGCGCATCCGTCCCCGCGCCAAGGGTTCCGCTTCTCGCATTCTGAAGCGTACTTCCCACATCACCGTCGTCGTTGCTCCTCGAAAGGAGGCGTAAAGCTGTATGGGTCAGAAAGTCTACCCCACCGGCTTCCGTCTTGGCATCACCGAGAACTGGCGCTCCCGCTGGTTCGCAGAGAAGGATTACGCTAAGACCCTCGGTAACGATCTCGAGATTCGTAAGTACCTCGAGAAGCGTCTTTCCCGCGCAGCTGTCTCCCGCGTCGAGATCGAGCGCGCTGGCGACAAGGTGAAGGTCATCATCCTCACTGCTCGCCCCGGCGTTGTCATCGGTAAGAAGGGTGCCGAGATCGATACCCTCCGTACCGAGCTCGAGAAGGTCGCTGGCGTCTCCAAGGGCCAGCTCTCCGTTGACGTTGTCGAGATCAAGCGCCCCGAGCTCGACGCCAACCTCGTTGCTCAGTCTATCGCCGAGCAGCTCGAGGGCCGCGTTGCCTTCCGTCGCGCTATGCGCAAGGCTGTCCAGTCCGCCCGCAAGGCCGGCGCTAAGGGCATCCGTATCCAGTGCTCCGGTCGTCTCGGCGGTGCCGAGATGGGCCGTCGTGAGTGGTACCGCGAGGGTCGCGTGCCTCTGCACACCCTCCGTGCCAAGATCGACTACGGCACGGCTGTCGCCAGCACCACCATGGGCGCTTGCGGCGTGAAGGTCTGGATTTACCTGGGCGAGAAGCTCCCGGGCCAGCCTGTTCCCAACCCTGCACTCGAGGGCTCTTCCCGTCCTCGTCGTCGTAACTCCGAGAGGAGGGGTCAGTAGTGCTTGCCCCTAAGCGTATTCTTCACCGCAAGGTGCAGCGTGGCTCCATGAAGGGCCAGGCCAAGGGTAATACCGAGCTGCATTTCGGCGAGTTTGGTATCCAGGCTCTCGAGGCCCATTGGATCACCAACCGTCAGATCGAGGCCGCTCGTATTGCCATGACCCGCTACATGAAGCGTGGCGGTCGTGTCTACATCACGATCTTCCCCGATAAGCCCATCACCAAGAAGCCTGCCGAGACTCGCATGGGTTCTGGTAAGGGTAACCCCGAGGAGTGGGTGGCCGTCGTCAAGCCCGGCCGCATCATGTTCGAGGTCAAGGGTGTTCCCGAGGAGGTCGCTCGCGAGGCTCTGCGTCTTGCGCAGCACAAGCTCCCCATCAAGACCAAGATTGTTGCTGCTAAGAACGCTGAGCAGCGCATCGAGAAGGAGATGGCTGAGGAGGCCGCTCTCGAGGCCAAGTGGGCTGCTGAGGACGCCGCCGCCGCCAAGGAGGAGAACTAATGAAGCCCGCAGAGATTCGTGAGCTCTCGGACGCTCAGCTCGTTGAGAAGCTGAAGGAAATGCGCGCCGAGCTCTTTAACCTTCGTTTCCAGATGGCCACCAGCCAGCTGGACAACACCGCTCGCGTCAACACCGTGAAGAAGGACATCGCTCGCGTCCTCACGGAGCAGCGCGCCCGCGAGATCGCAGCGGAGAAATCCGCTGTCGCCGAGTAGGACCTAAGGAGAGAACATGACTGATTCGCGTAACTCGCGTAAGGTCCGTACGGGTGTCGTTACCTCCGTCTCCGGTGCCAAGACCATTGTTGTCACCATCACCGAGCGCAAGCGTCACCCCAAGTACGGCAAGATGATGACCAGCTCCAAGAAGCTGCACGCTCACGACGAGGAGTGCACGGCTGGCGTGGGCGATACCGTCCGCGTTATGGAGACCCGTCCTATGTCCAAGATGAAGCGTTGGCGCCTCATCGAGGTCGTCGAGCGCGCTAAATAAGCAGTCGCTCTTACGACTTGTACGTTTCCGAAGACGTGCGTATGCCTGGCTTGCATACCACGGGCCGTATAAAGGCTGCGCACCTCTCTTCGGTTCTTAGTTCGGAGGAACATCTACCATGATTCAGATGCAAACCATGCTGAACGTCGCCGACAACTCCGGCGCTCGCAAGATTCGCTGCATCAAGGTGCTTGGCGGTTCCAAGCGTCGTTATGCAGGCATCGGCGATGTGTTCATCGGTGCTGTCCAGGAGGCTACCCCTGGCGCCAACGTCAAGAAGAAGGACGTTGTCCGTTGCGTCGTCGTTCGCACCGTTAAGGAGATCCGCCGCAAGGATGGCTCCTACATTCGCTTTGATGAGAACGCCTGCGTTGTCATCAACAACGATGGTTCGCCCGTCGGCACCCGTATCTTCGGGCCCGTCGCTCGCGAGCTTCGTGACAAGAAGTACATGAAGATCGTCTCGCTCGCTCCCGAGACCCTGTAGTTAGGGGAGATATATGTATATCAAGAAGGGCGATAAGGTCCAGGTTCTCTCTGGTAAGAATCGCGGCAAGCAGGGCGTTGTCCTGCGTGCTCTCCCCGCCGAGAACAAGGTCGTTGTCGAGGGCGTTTCGGTCGTCAAGAAGGCCGTCAAGCCCAACGCTGCCAACCAGCAGGGCGGCATCGTTTCGCAGGAGGCTCCTATCGACGCCTCCAACGTCAATCTCGTTTGCCCCGAGTGCGGTAAGGTTACCCGCGTCGGTCACGAGAAGGACGGCAAGAACAAGCTGCGCGTCTGTAAGAAGTGCGGCCACAAGTTCTAAGCTGCCCGCAACATCAAGTTGCTAGCAAAGGCCCGGATGCCCCAAGGCACCCGGGCCTTTTTCTATCCCTACTCATTGGGGACAGACTTAAATGAGTGGTCGTCGCTTGGCATTCATTGGGGACAGGCTTAAATGAGTGCCGTTGAAACGCCGGTAGCTGGGGACGTTCCCTATGTGCCGGCAGTTAGGGAAGTCCCTATCTGCCGGCAGTTTGGAACAGTCCTTTGATGGCTGCGCCCCCCAGAGGGGTGGAGTAATACAGCCTACTCTGTCTTTTATGGCTATGGTGTTCCGCCCTTTTATGTTTCATAAGGATCGTCGCATGCGCATTTACGCGCATAGCCTTGCGCGATAATGCGCATAACCGCGCAAACATCTGCCAACTATGGCTAAATAATGACCGATAAGCAAATAAGCACGCAAACACGAGCAGATACGCGCGCAATTGTGCGAATATAGGGTTGTTAGAAATGAAGGACTTCCGATACCTCAGGAGGCACATAATGGCAGATTCCAAACAGGCTCCGCTCGACGCCGAAGCAGCCGCTAAGGCGGCATTTGCCTCGGTCCAGGACAAGCGATTCCCCAACGATATTTTTACGGCTCCCGAGCTTCGTTGGGCTGTGATCGGGTGCGGCGTTATCGCCAACCAGATGGCCCAGTCTCTCGCTCTTGCCGGCCGCAAGCTTGCGGGCGTTGCCAACCGCACTCTGTCCAAGGCTCAAGCTTTTGCAGAGCAGTATGGCGTTGAGAAGGTCTATGAAACGGTCGAGGATCTCTATGCCGATCCGAACATTGACGCAGTCTATATCACCACGCCGCACAACACTCACATCACCTACCTGCGATCCGCTCTGGCAGCCGGCAAGCACGTGCTCTGTGAGAAGGCTATTACCCTCAACTCCGCCGAGCTCGACGAGGCCCGCGCCATTGCCGGTGATCACAACGTCGTCCTTATGGACGCCACCACGGTGCTTCACATGCCCTTATATCAAGAGCTGCGTCGCCGCATGGATGACGGTGAGTTCGGCCGCATGAATCTCGCCCAACTCAACTTTGGCAGCTATAAGGAGTACGGCGACCTGACCAACCGCTTCTACAACCGCAACCTTGCTGGCGGTGCCATGCTCGATATTGGCGTGTATGCCCTGTCTGTCATGCGCCTCTTTATGGCGAGCCAGCCCGCTGAGGTTGTCTCGCTGGGCAATACCTGTGAGACCGGCGTTGACGTTGCGGGCGGCATCGTATGCCGTAATTCCGAACAGCAGCTGGGCGTGGTGAGCCTCACGCTCCACTCCAAGCAGCCCAAGCGCTCGGTCATCAGCTTCGATAAGTGCTACATCGAGGTCAACGATTATCCGCGTGCCGATCACGCGACCATCGTGTGGACTGCGGACGGCCACCGCGAGGAGGTCCACGCCGGCACCGAGGCTTACGCCCTGTGCTATGAGATGGCCGATCTTGAGAAGGCCGTTGCCGGCGACGACTCCAAGCGCGAGCTGCTGGGTTATGCTTCTGATGTTATGGAGCTTATGACCAGGCTTCGCGCCGACTGGGGAGTCGTGTATCCCGAGGAGGATTAAGCGATGCTAGCGGAAGATAGGCTTAATGCGATTGTGTCGATGGTGCAGCAGGCTGGCTCGGTTACTGTGCCAGAGCTTGCCGATACCCTGGGCGTGACGGCGTCTACCATTCGGCGCGACCTGCAGACGCTCGACCGAGCGCATCGCATCGCCAAGGTCCACGGTGGAGCGACGAGTCTTGAACGCGCGCACGTGACGCGCGACCTAACGCTTAATGAGCGCAGCGACCTCCATAACGACGACAAGGAGCGTATCTGCGCCCGCGCCGCGGCGCTCGTGGAGCCCGAGAGCTTTGTGTACATCGATTCGGGTTCGACAACGCTCAGACTCATCGAGCATCTTCCGCATCTCGAATCGGTCACCTATGTGACTGATTCCGTGCTCCATGCTCAGCATCTCGCTGTGCGCGGCATGCGCACCGTGGTGCTGGGCGGCGAGCTTAAACCCGAGACCGAGGCGCTCGTTGGCCCCGATGCTCTGGCAACCCTAGACCGCTACAACTTTAACTGCGGCTTTTGGGGTTCTAACGGCATTGCCGCCGAGCAGGGCTTTACGACGCCCGATATCGAGGAAGCGCAGGTCAAGCGTATCTCGATGCGCCATACCGCCAAACGCTTCGTAATCTCGGACGCCAGTAAATTTGGTATGGTGGCGCCCATCAAGTTCGCGGACTTCCGAGACGCAACGATTATTACCGCAGGCGAGGTCCCCACCAAGTACCGGGCAATGGACAACGTCATCACGGTCTAGCAGCAGGGGACGGGCTAAGGCCAAAACCACCACAAAGGGGACAGTGAACTCCTTCTGCAGGAAGTTCTTGCCCTCGTTCTCCTCGTCTTCCTCGACATTCACGCTAATGGACAGACGGCCCTCATTAAGCTCGACATCGATATCGTCCTTGGCGACGCCGGTCAGATAAGC
>NZ_JBBNLM010000039.1:0-3344 GCF_040092475.1 Collinsella sp. CLA-ER-H10 | reverse complement strand
CAGGCCCCGCCGACCGATTGCAAGCGGTCGGCGGGGCCATTGTGGCTCTTGACAGCGGATTGGGTCATATGAGCGAGCGGGCCGCATTTGAGACAAGGTGACGTGAAACGAAAGGGCGCTGACCTTCCGGTCGCGCCCTTGAAGTTGAACGTCAGATTGTCCAAATGCGGCCCGCGCAGCGTCGGCCGGTTACGGCGTTCGTTAGAACGGCGGAACCTGAGACGTAACCCCTACGGCCGCTGGCCCATGCCACCCTCGAGGGTGACGGTCTCGCCGTTCATGTACTTAAAGTCGGGACCGCAGAGCTGAACGACCACGCGGCCGATCTCCTTCTCGACGTCGCCGTAGTGGCCTGCCGGCGGCATGTGGACGTTGGCCTTGAAAGCCTCGGGGTAAGCATCCTGGAAGTTCTCGAGCGCAGCGGTCCAAGCAAGCGGGCAAACGATATTGACGTTGATGCCGTCCTTGCCCCACTCGTTGGCGGCAACGCGGGTCAGGCCGCGAATGCCCTCCTTGGCGGCAGCATAGCTGCACTGGCCATAGTTGCCAAACAGGCCGGCGCCCGAGGCAAAGTTGACCACGGAGCCCTTGGTCTCCTTCAGGTGCGGATAGGCCTTCTGCATGTACAGATAGGTAGCATACAGACCGGAGTAAATGGCCAGGTTAAACTGGTCCATGGTGTGATCGGCGATGGTCACGCCCGAGGCGCTGGCCTGAGCATTGTTGACGACGGCGTCGATGCGGCCGAACTCCTCAATGGCCTTGTCGATGACGTTCTGGACGACGGCCTCGTTGTCCTGACCAGCCGAGACATCGGCCTGAACAGGCAGAACCTTGACACCGTACTCGGCCTCGAGAGACTCCTTGGCGGCCTCGAGCTTGGCGACGTTGCGGCCGGTGATGACGAGGTTCGCGCCCTCCTTGGCAAATGCGATATCGATGCCGTAGCCGATGGAGCCAGCGGAACCGTCCTTAAGCGTGGCCTTGCCGCCGCCGGTGACGATCACGGTCTTACCAGTGAAAAGTCCCATACAAAGTCCTTTCAAATCGCGACGGGCACGCCCGCCGACTGCGCGCATCCAACTTCACGCGCCAAAAGCTGAAATGCAACTTTAGCTTCTTCAAGTGAAAAATAAAGCCCATGGCAGGCGAACGGCGCAACGTCTTTCGGCGAAGGGAATGTCAAGTAAAAATTGAATAGAGCGGCCGAGTTTTTGTTAACGAGACGAGCCATCGAACACGTTTTGAAACTTTGCTGCGGCGCGCGGGATGTCGGCGCGAGACTTTATCATAGGGTGACAAACAACGATGAGGAGCACATGCCTATGACAGACGAGCTGGACCCCCAGACTCAAGAGCATATTGATGATCCCGCAGACGTCACCACAGATACTGACGCTGCGACCTGCGATGGTACCGACGTCGACGGCCCCATCTTGGACGAAAGCGCTACGGCGGAAACCCCCGAATCAGAAAACGCCGATGAGCAAAACGACGATGCGCCCGCTCAGGACGACGCCCCGCAAGCAGCGGGCCCCATCGAGGTGTCTTCGGAAGAAGAGCTCGATGCCGTCATGGACTCCATGATGGATGCTGTCAAAGCGCTGAAAGACGCCGTCGCCGATGCCGATATTGATGCCGAGGAAGAGGAGGCCGCCGAGGCGGCCTCGACCTTTGTGCCCGGCGAGACTCCGGTTGCCGACCAGGGCAGTACCATGCCCTCGTTTCTGCAGCTCGAGCATCCCACGATTGGCACCGACGCGGTCGACCCGCACGCAGCAGGCTTTTCTGTGGTCGAGGGCGGTACCGGCAATATCGCCGCGCCGCAGGCTGCCGATGCGGACGCTGCCGACACCGCTCGCCCGACCGCCCTGCACTCCCCCGCCGCGAGCCGCGATCTGGGGACCGCTGTCTCGAACACTGCGAACGCCGTGGGCACCTTTATCGCCCAGGGTGCCTCGGCCATGCGCGAGATGAACGCCGCGAAAAAGGCACTTGCCGATGCCCGCGCCCACCTGGCCGAACTTGAGCAGCGCATTACCGATCAGGCCGAGGAACTCGAGACGCGCCAGGATATCGCAGGCCGCTACGACCAGATCATCGCCGACCAGCGTCAAGCGATCGCCACAGCGCAAAAGACCGCTGCGGCAGCCGAGATTGACCGTGATGCCCACGCCGCCAAAGCGACAGAGCTCAGGGATCAGTTCGAACAAATGAAGACAGAGGATGACGCGACTGAGCTCCGCCTGAAGGCCGCGCTCGATGCCGTGGAGGCCCGCGAGGCGAGCTCGCGCGAGACCGGCAACCGCCTCGTTCGACGTCTTGAGGATTCCAAGCGCATCCGCGACAAGGTGCAGGCCGAGCGAGACGCCGGCATTGCCGCCGCACAACAAACCGTCGACGCCACGCGCGCCCAGCTCGAGACACTGCGTCATGAGTATGCCGAGCTGCAACGCAATCCCTCGGCAAATCCCGCCAACTATACGGTGCGCACCAGTGAGCTCTCGATGAAGATCTCCGACACGGCAGATGCCCTGCGTAAAGCCGAAGAAGATGTCCCGCGCATCACCGCCGACCTTGAGCACTCGCTTGCCGCAGCCGAGCAGGCCGTCGAGCAGGCTCAAGCCCCCATTGCCGAAGCCAAACGCGCACACCAAGCCGTGACGACTGAGGCCGATGCCGCGCGCGACGAGCTGCAGACGGCGAAAACTGCCGCCACGACGCGCCAGCGCGAACTGCGCGAGAAGATAGCCGCCGAGGACAAGGCACGCCGCGACCAAGAGCAAAGCATCGCCAACGCCCAAGCAGATGCCGCACATGCACAGTCGATCATCGAGCAGGCGACCGAGGTGCATGACCATCCAGAGATCACTGAGTCGCTTGCAGGATCCTTGGCCCGAGACAAAGCCGAACACGCCGAGACCGAGCGAGAAGTTGCCCAGCTCGAGGCCACCGAGGACGCGGTGCGCGAGCGCACCCGCGACTCACGCATCAAATTCACCGGCGCCATCGTCTGCATCGTCGTCGCAATCCTAGTGATCATCCTAGTCTGGCTGTTCGCAAGCAAGTAAACCGGCTGCCAAAAAACGCTCAACGCAGTTGCGGTGAGATAGTTCCTGTTTAGCCTCAAAAAAGGCCAGTTCAAGAACTATCTCACCGCAACTTATTAGATTGATGCAAGGTAGTCATTGGGGACGTTCTTAAACGACTAGTCGAACAAGAACGTCCATTACAGTCGAAATTGTCAGCCCGGGACCGTCTCGGGCTACGATTGAGGCGCGCCCAGAACGGGCCGCCGACCGGGCGCCCGCGCACGGCCGAACGTCCCTGCCCCCGAGAGGGCC
>NZ_JBBNLM010000038.1:0-3549 GCF_040092475.1 Collinsella sp. CLA-ER-H10 | reverse complement strand
GAGCAGGCTCAGAGTGCGAATGCGGCTTCAGCGAGAGCGACGGCCACCGTGGAGAAGGGAATTTATGTTCCCACGTCTATCGGTATCGGTACGAATATCGATGTCTCCACCCCCGATCCCGGCGTGGCTGCAATTCCAAGGTAGTTAGCACTTTTGGACTCAGATCGTCATACTGGACAAGAATTTGAGTTGAGTTTTCAGGGACAGATGCGCCATCGGCACACCAATAACAGTCACTGATATCGACAAAAGGGATACTCGAGCGCGTGAGGGCCCGCACAAAAGAGCTTCCGCCCGTTCCACGCTCCGCAACCACGGTACAGTAAAGGCCCGCATCTGCCTGCTCGATCGAGACCTCCCCTGCCGGAAACGCTTTCCGCACAAGCGCCATCAGGCCATCACGCGCCCCACGAGCACGAACGCGCACGCGGTTCACATGCCGCTCGTAATCACCCGATTCCAGCAAACGAGCCAAAGCGACCTGGTCGACAGAACTCACCGACGAGGCATAGAAACCAAGGTTGCACCTAAACCGCTCCATCAGCTCATCGGGCAGCACCATGTACGCTAGACGCAACGCCGATGAAAGGCTCTTCGAAAACGTGTTGGTGTAGATAACCGACTGGGCGGCATCAATCGACGCGAGCGCGGGAATCGGCTTCCCGGCAAGGCGAAACTCACAATCAAAGTCATCTTCGATGAGATACCGACCTGGTCGCTCAGCGGCCCAGCTCAGAAGCGCATAGCGACGCGCAATGCTCGTCACAAGACCGGTCGGATACTGATGGGACGGCATCAGGTGAAGGACATCGGTCCCGCTTTTCTGCAGAGTGCTCAAGTCCACGCCCTCATCATCCAACGGGATATGTCGAACTTTGCAGCCCATAGCCTGATAAATGCGCGTCAGACGTAAATAGCCCGGGTCCTCAACGGCATACACCTTGTCAGCGCCAAGCAACTGAACCAACATGGTATCGAGCAGCTGAGCGCCCGCGCCGATAACAATGTTATTGGGGTCGACATTCATACCCCTCGTCCCGCGCAGATGATGAGCAATTGCGCATCGTAGCCGAACGGTGCCCTGTGCCGGTGCGGGCGAAAAGATCTCGCGCTCGTCTTCGGATGTCAGCGTCGCCCGCAGTGCGCTTTGCCAAAGCCGCGCCGCCTCCAAAGCGGAAGGAGAAAGTGCATCGAACAGCTCAACCTGTCCGTTGACATCATGCGCGCTGGGACCCGCAGAGGCGGCATCTCGGTCGATGCCCTCCGCAGCCGAAGCCAAAACCGGTGCATCCGGAAGCTCGCAAGCGTAGTAGCCACGACGCGGCATTGAGCAAATATAGCCCTCGGCAAGTAACTGGCTATATGCATTCTCGATGGTAATGACACTGATTCCCAGATGACTGGCAAAGGCGCGCTTAGACGGAAGATGCTCCCCCGCCGCAATACGTCCAGCAACAATATCATCTCGAATTTGCTGGTAAACATACTCATAAAGCGATGCCTCGCCACGTTTTTCCAAATTGTATTCAAGCATGAGTTTGCCACCTGACCTTATCGAGCTGTTCAATCTGGTATTAAGCTGACCTTATTATTATCTCGAAAACTGAGTATTTTGCCATACCCAGCTCCCCGATAGGATGTTCCGTCAAGCAATGCACATGCCAACCAAGGGAGCAACCATGGCAGAACAGACCAGCAAGGCCGATCGCGTCAAACTCAATCGCGAGCTCGCGCAGATGCTCAAGGGCGGCGTCATCATGGACGTTACCACGCCCGAGCAGGCACGCATCGCCGAGGAGGCAGGCGCCTGCGCCGTCATGGCTCTCGAGCGCATCCCGGCCGACATCCGTGCCGCAGGCGGCGTCTCGCGCATGAGCGACCCCAAGATGATCAAGGGCATCCAGGAGGCCGTCTCCATCCCCGTCATGGCCAAGTGCCGCATCGGTCACATCGTCGAGGCGCAGGTCCTGCAGGCCATCGAGATCGACTACATCGATGAGTCCGAGGTTCTCTCCCCTGCCGATGACGTCTATCACATCGACAAGACCCAGTTTGACGTGCCGTTTGTCTGCGGCGCCCGTGATCTGGGCGAGGCGCTGCGCCGTGTTGCCGAAGGCGCCACGATGATTCGCACCAAGGGCGAGCCGGGCACGGGCGACGTCGTTCAGGCCGTGCGCCACATGCGCAAGATCCAAAAGCAGATCCGCGACGTTGTTGCCCTGCGCGACGACGAGCTCTTTGAGGCAGCCAAGCAACTGCAGGTTCCGGTCGAACTGGTCCGCGAGGTCCATGCCACGGGTAAGCTTCCCGTCGTGAACTTTGCCGCCGGCGGCGTAGCGACCCCCGCCGACGCCGCGCTGATGATGCAGCTGGGCGCCGAAGGCGTGTTTGTCGGCTCGGGCATCTTTAAGAGCGGCGACCCCGCCAAGCGCGCAGCCGCCATCGTCAAGGCCGTGGCAAACTTCACCGATGCCAAGCTCATTGCCGAGCTTTCAGAGGACCTGGGCGAGGCCATGGTGGGCATCAACGCCGACGAGATCGAGATTATCATGGAAGAGCGCGGGCGCTAGTCCAGCAGAAAGGATCGCACATGAGCGATTATGCAGACCAAACGGTCGCCGTGCTGGCGGTCCAAGGCGCATTTGCCGAGCACGAGGCAAGACTATCCGAGCTGGGCGCGCGCTGTATTGAGCTGAGGCAGGCGGCTGATTTAAAGCAGGACTTTGACCGTCTGGTACTTCCCGGCGGCGAGTCTACCGTTCAAGGGAAGCTGCTAGATGAGTTGGGCATGCTCGAGGAGCTTCGCACCCGCATTGTTGAAGGCATGCCCGTCCTGGGCACCTGCGCCGGCCTGATTCTGCTGGCTCACGACCTTGCCGCCCATGACGATAAGGGCACGCCGCGCCTGGCAACCATGGATGTGCTCGTTGAGCGCAATGCCTACGGCAGGCAGCTCGGCAGTTTTCGAACCAAGGGGCAGGTAGCTGGCATCGACGGTGAAGTGCCGCTGACGTTTATCCGCGCGCCCCGCATCGTCGAGGTCCACGGCGACGCAAAGGCCTTAGCGAAAGTCGACGGCCGTATCGTCGCCGCGCGCCAGGGCAACCAGCTCGGCGTAACCTTCCACCCCGAACTCGACGAAGACACCCGCCTCCACGAACTGTTCCTACAAATGTAGGCAGAACAGAAACGAGAGTGGATAATCTCCCACTTTGAGCCTGAATGCGAGCCCAAACTGGGAGATTATCCACTCTCATGCTATGTAGTCGTTGGGGACGTTCTTGAATGACTAGTCAAACAAGAACGTCCCCAACGACTAGTCATTTAAGAACGTCCCCAATGACTACAAGGAGTGTCCCAAACTGCCGGCAGAAAAGGAACGTCCCTAACTGCCGCATCCGGAGCAAGACAACGCCGCAGGCAGAGGACGGACAGACACTATGACCCAATCCGAGGGCACGGAAACGACAGGAGCCCCCGCTCGTGACCGCGGGTCGGGGCTGCGACAATGTTGTTGAAGTGCCAGAGGCGCAGCCGCGCCGCAACGAG
>NZ_JBBNLM010000037.1:0-3561 GCF_040092475.1 Collinsella sp. CLA-ER-H10 | reverse complement strand
ACGTTCCTCAAAGAATTGTTAGATTAAAAGTAACAGACCGGATGAAGATACGTGCGACGGGGGCGAGGCGAATGGCTGAGCGGTATCGATATGCGGGTTCAACGGTATCACATTGGCCACATAGATTATTAACTTGCTTGACTTGTAAACCTAATCGTCCTGTCATCATATTCAACTTCGAAAAAAGGGGAATGAGGGCATCCCGATGCATCGAGTATTACTGGAACCCCGGCGATACGCTGAATGATTTGTGACGAATAGTCATGTCCATCAAGAAGGCTCGACGCTTCGGGCAGCTCGTCAATCGATATATCAATTCTTGGAGACATGTATTCCTACCATTTTTAAAGAAACAACGGCGGTAATTGCTATCGCGATTGCGCCAATAACACCGAGCGCTATCTGAATGGGATATAACCCCAACACATATCCAAATATGGAGAAAAACATTGCAGAAAAGAGAGCCCTTACCAGAGACGCGACGGAAAGGATCGTCGCGCGGAGATCGTCCGCTATCGCGTCTTGGATTAAGTTTTCCGAAGTGATGTACACCACTTCTGGGAGAAAGCAAAGCACCATGCTAAGGCCAAACAAGCACAGCGGATTTGAAGCGAACCACGGAAGAATCATGAAAAGGCCGGCCTCGATTAGCATCGAGCCGAGCATGGTGTTTCTTTTCCCGAAACGCGATGAGAAGAAATCTGCTGCAATGTAGGCCGTCGCATTTACTGCATAGGATGCACCGAAAAAGATTCCTATTATGGAGACGGGAGCATCAAATGCGTCGAATACCAACTGATTCAAGTTGTAATAACTCCCATAGAATCCATCGAGCATGCTCGTGCCGATTAGAAGAAGCAATACCGCAAAAGCGGATTCTCCAACACGCCAGGTTTCGCGTCTGAACATCTTGGCTGCGTCAAACCTTCCCTTTTCAGAGCTTTTAGAACGGGTCGCTTCCGTCCTCTCAATGGGATACAGAAGGAAAAGCTGCAGGAGATAGAAAATGGAGACACATACGTAGAGGGCGCTCCAAGATACTTGGGCAATGAATGATCCAAGTACGATTGCCACTCCCGTCGCGATTGATTGCGCGGCAAGCAGCCGAGCGTTGATGGTGAGGAAGCGCTCTCCTTGACCGGCATTTCGGGCAATTTCATATAAAAGCGCTTGTTCGGATCCCGATTGAAGGGAGTAGGCGAGTGCCTCAACAAGGGAAAGCGCGACGAGAAAGGGACCTGAGAGCAACAGCATGCCAGCCGTATGGAAGAAAAGCAGCAGAACGCCCACTTGAATCGAAAACTTCTTTCCAAAGAAATCGCCTATCAGCCCTGTTGGCAGCTCGAGGACGACCGTTGCGATGTTAAACAGGGCTTGATAAAGCGCGATTTCCGTGACAGACATCCCTTTATTCGCAAGGAAAAGTAGAAATACCCCCCGATTTAAAACAAATCCCGCGAGAACGAAAAAGGCGGAATAGACGTGCAGTTGCGCAGTGGCATTCTTATTCATTTGACACTTCCATCAACCAATTATGTCAGGCCACTCGCTACTGACTCGAAGCCTGAAATGTTCATAGTCTCAATGAAGAGCTGATAAAGCTTTTGAACAGGGTATCGATAGAATAGGACATCCTGCGCTCTTTCTTCTCGACGAACTATTGCCAGCCGGTCGATTTCGAAACAAGAAACCGCATAATACACCCCAGCTTGATCTAGAGTTGCCGTATAGCTTTCTGCAGCGGCAAATGCATCACGATCGCGATACATTTCAAAAATATCTTCAATGCTTCTACCATCTCGATGAATCATAAGGTAGGTTGCGAATTTAAAATGGTCTATCAAATCAAAATACGCATCAGCACGCGCGAGCACGTCAAGAATGCCGTCATTTTCATTCCTGACTGTGTATAGATGATTGAAATGAAGAGGGGATAGGCTGTTCGGGTCAATTCCGGTAGCAAGTAAATCTAAGTAATACTGAGATTCCCGCAGTACGGCGCGAGCCTGTCGTGGCTTGACTCGTGCATGTTTAATCTGTTTCGTTAACTGAAATGCGTAAATCTGGTTAATCAAAAAAGCAAAATCTGGTTAAATGAAAACGATAAATTTAGTTAAACGCGCTGGTAATCAATGGTGAAAAATATGCCAAAAAAGTACTACACTCGAATTATCGAAAATGAGCTCGACCAGATGCTAGGGATATTCGGTGCCGTTCTCATCGAAGGACCGAAATGGTGTGGAAAGACAACCACGGCCGGGACCCGTGCGGCGTCCAGGCTCCTGCTCATGGACCCGTCGCGCAACTTCGAGAATCGCTTGCGTGCCGAGACGGACCCGGCGCTTGCCGTTGCAGGCGAGGTGCCGCGGCTGATCGATGAATGGCAGGAGGTTCCGAAACTTTGGGACGCGGCGCGGTTTGAGTGCGACAACCGCGGCGGCGAGCCTGGCCAGTTCATATTTACGGGGTCGGCGACGCCGCGAGACAATGAACGGCCGATGCACAGTGGCGCTGGAAGGTTCGCTAAATTGCGCATGGATACCATGACGCTTTTCGAACTTGGGAAATCTAGCGGCGCGGTTAAGCTGTCGGGCATTATTTCTGGCGAAAAGTTCAATGGCGCTTTCGGATCGTTGGATTCTGCCTCGATTGCCGAGTGCGTTGTCCGTGGTGGATGGCCCGCGGCGGTCGGTCGCGATGCGCTGGCTGCGTCGGCGATGGCGAAACGTTACATCGGCATAGTCGCCGAAGAAGATTTGTCTCGTGTTGATGGCTCTCGACGCGATCCCGAAAAGGTCAAAGCTGTCATCGAATCGCTAGCGCGTAATGAATCCACTTTGGCGACACTCAAGACGCTCGTAGCTGATCTTGGTGGAGAAGTATCGAGACAAACGGCGGCATCGTATATATCTCTTCTCGCACGGGTTAGCTTCGTTCGCGATATTCCCGCGTGGAATCCAGCAATGAGATCTCCGGTGCACTTAAGAGAATCAAAGAAGCATCATCTTGCTGACCCGTCACTGGCGGCCGCTGCGCTCGGGGCGACTCCGGAGACTTTGCTGTTAGATTTCAAGACGCTTGGACTACTTTTTGAATCGCTGGCACTCCATGATTTGTGGGTCTATGCGCGAGCAAACGGAATGAGCCTCTACCACTATCACGATTCTCGCGATCTAGAGGTCGATGCAGTCATTGCGGCTCCTGGCGGGACCTGGATCCCGGTTGAAGTTAAGCTCAGCTCCGCTCAAATCGAAGAGGCATCTGACAATCTTGTTGCTGTCGAGGAACGTATGGTTGCCGCCGGAAACAACCCGCCGGTTTCGAAAGTTGCAATCATTGGATTTGGTTCACAAGCCTACGTTACCGACCGCGGCGTCCAAGTTGTTCCGTTGGATGTGCTCGCGCCGTAATGCTGTTGGCGGAGTGGAATGTGGGCGCGCAAGGAGATGCGGAATCGATGAGAGCCTCAAAAAAAATTACTGCAGTGTTATCATCTTTCATCCTCTCTATTCTTCCATTTCTGATTCTATGGGCGGCTTGGTCAGTCCTCCCTGATACAAT
>NZ_JBBNLM010000036.1:0-4414 GCF_040092475.1 Collinsella sp. CLA-ER-H10 | reverse complement strand
CGGCGTGACCGGCGACGAGGACTACGTCATCATCGACACCGCCGAGTACGCGATCCCGGGCCTGGACGACGACTTCCGCGTCATCGTGTCGCCGTGGATCCTGTCCGTGCTGACCACCGACCGCCTCGCGCGCAACTACGAGCTGGTCACCAAGCACAACCTCAAGTACCGCCGCTACTACCACCAGTTCGACTACTAATTTCATTTGGGGGAAACCGCAATGAGGCAATACATCTTTGCCAGCCACGCGCATTTTGCGACCGGCATCAAAGAGAGCACCGAGCTGCTCTCGGGCGCGCGCGATAACGTCCACGACCTGTCGATGTTTGTCGACGGCCGCACCGACGTCGCCGAGGAGGCCGCCAAGCTCCTGGCGACCTTCGACCCCGCCGACGACGTAATCGTGTGCACCGACCTGTTTGGCGGCAGCGTCAACAACGAGTTCACCAAGATCGTCCAGACGCGCCCCAACACCTACCTGGTTGCCAACATGAATCTGCCGCTGCTGATCCAGCTGCTCTTTTCGGACCAGGAGGCTCCCGCCGATCAGGTTATCCGCGAGATCCTCGCGGCTGACGACACGCGTGTCAAGTTTGTCAACGACCTGCTGACCGATGCGGATGACGAGGAAGAGTTCTAGTCACCGCCTGCTATTAATGGGGCCGGGTTTCCGGCATGAGACCTTTGGGGGTCAATCATGATTCAACTGCTTCGCGTCGACCATCGTCTGCTTCATGGCCAGGTGGCCGTCTCTTGGGTCCAGGGCTTGGGCTCCGACTGCATCTTCTGCGTTGGCGACAAGGTTGCCAACGATCCCGTCTGGAAGACTACGCTCAAGATGGGAAAGCCGGCCAACGTCAAGCTCGTCATTAAGGACATGGAGCACGCCATCGAGGCCATCAACTCCGGTGTTACCGATAAGTACAAGATGATCATCTGCGTCGCCAGCATCGCCGAGGCCAAGCAGCTTGTCGACGGCTGCCCGCAGATCACCTCCATCAACCTGGGCAACACCAAGTCCAAGGACGAGCAGCGTCCCGATGCCCGTAAGATCTCCCGCCAGATCTTTGTGACTGCTGCCGAGGAAGAGGACATTCGCGAGCTCGTCGGCCGCGGTGTCGAGGTCGAGATTCGCGCTCTGGCCGACGACCCCAAGGTCGATGCCCTAAGCGCCCTCTAATTGGGAACCACGGGCGGCGCGCACGGCGCCGCCCCTATTCGTGGGCGTACCGGATAAACGCTTTACCCGTTACCCCCATCTACCGTTCACCGGGAGTACACGCCCGTTGAGCGATTGGTATTAAATAGTTTTCGCATGACTATATAATTGGTATCAAATCATTTGCACCGGTTTAGGTGTTAACAGCACACCGGTACAAGCTGGATCTGTCTGGGCGATTGTCGGCATGGAAAAGGGCGCGCTGACAAGTCGGGAATCGCCGCGCGGATCCAAGAGGGATCAAAGGGAGGAACAATGCTTGTTCAAGCGATCCTCATCGGACTTATCGCTGCCTTCGGTAAGCTCGATTATCAGCTCGGTACGCTCTATGCGTTCCGCCCGATCGTTCTGTGCCCGCTCGTCGGCATAGTCCTCGGGGACCTGCAGTCCGGCCTCGCCATCGGTGCGAGCCTCGAGCTGCTCTTCATGGGTTCTATCTCCATCGGCGCTTACGTGCCGCCCGATGAGTGTATTGGCGGTGTGCTCGCCTGCGCCTTCGCTATTCAGCTGGGTCAGAGCACCGAGGCCGCTATCGCGCTCGCGATGCCCATCGCCACTCTGTGCCTGGCCATTAAGAACGTCGTCAACGCCGGTATGCCCCTTCTGGTCGACCGTGCCGACGTCTTTGCCAGCAAGGGTAACCTCAAGGGTATCTACGCTATGCACTGGATTATCGGTCTCGTGATTGTCGTCCTGGCCTTTATCCTGTGCTCGGTCTCCTTCTATCTGGGTGCCGACGCTGTTCAGGGCCTGCTCGACTTCATCCCGACGTTCGTCCTCGATGGCTTTGGCGTCGCAGCCAACATCCTGCCTGCCATGGGCTTCGCCATGCTCGGCCGTCTGGTGCTTACCAAGCAGCTCGTGCCGTTCTACTTCCTGGGCTTCCTGCTGTGCTCCTATGCCAACGTGCCCGTCCTCGGCGTCGCCCTGATCGCAATCATCATCGGCATCGATAAGTACGACCTGCTGGGCCTTGGTGGCGCCCAGTCCCAGCTTTCTGTGGAAGGGGATGAGGACGATGACTTCTAATTCCGAGAACCAGATTACTCGCTCCGACCTCATTAAGAGCGCCGTGAACACCGGCGCCCTGGGCATGGAATTCTCCTGGACCTACTACAAGCAGATGAACATTGCCTTCTGCCTGATGGTCGCCAACATGCTCAAGAAGATCTATGCCGGCCGTCCCGATGATTACGCCGAGGCCCTGCATCGTCACAGCGCATTCTTCAACATCACCCCGCAGCTCGCTCCCTTCGTGGGTGGCATCGCGATGGCCATGGAAGAAAAGGTCGCTCGTGGCGAGGTTGAGCCCGAGAGCGTCAACGACATCAAGGCCGCCCTCATGGGTCCGCTTTCCGGCCTGGGTGACTCCTTCTTCCTGTCCACCCTGCGCGTCGTCGCCGCTGCCGTGGGCATCAGCCTGTGCCAGGCCGGCAACGTCTTTGGCCCCATCGCCTTCCTGCTCGTCTACAACATCCCGGCGTTCCTGATTCGTATCTTTGGCGCTATCAAGGGTTATGAGCTAGGCATTGGTTTCCTCGACGAGGCTCAGAAGACCGGCCTGATGCAAAAGATCATGGCCTGCGTCGGCATTGTCGGCGTTATGGTCGTCGGCGCCATGAGCAAGGACATGTTCTGGGCTTCGTTGCCCATCGCCATTGGTCAGGGCGACTCCGCCCAGACTCTCCAGGACATCCTGGACGGCATCATGCCCGGTATGCTCGGTATGGCCGCCTTCTGGCTCTACTACTGGCTGCTCTCCAAGAAGATCAACCCGATGGTCCTGATCCTCTGCACCATGGTCGTGGGCATCATCGGCGCTTACTTTGGCGTGCTTGCCTAATATGTTCGAATCGCGCTTCCATCGCGTCTAACGGTTGCGTCGATCTTTGGGGGGCTTGTCGCATCTGCGGCGGCCCCCTGTTTTTTAAAACTCCGTACGAAAGGGGAGGGCTATGGTCGTACCCGAGCTTTCGCTCATGAACATCAACCATCGTTACTACAGCATCGAGACGTTTTTTAAGGCTGCAGGTGAGGCCGGCTATCGCAATATCGAGCTGTGGACCGGCTCGATGCACCTGTATGTGGATTGCCATGAGCACGATTCGGTGGATAAGATTCGCGATCTTGCCGCCCAATACGGTATCAAGATCGTGTGCGTGTGCCCCGAGCAGAACAACCCCAAGCCATGGAACGTCGCGGTGCGCGGTGAGGCGGGCCAAAAACGCATCCTCTCGTACTTTAAGAATGTGATCGACGTTGCCGTTGAGTTGGGCGTGCCGCAGATTCTGGTGACGAGTGGTTGGGCCTATCTGGACGAGCCGGCTGAGGACGCCTGGGCCCGCAGCGTTGCCATGCTGCGCTCGGTGTGCGACTACGCCGATACGCGCGGTATTCGCGTCGCGCTCGAGGCCCTGCAGCCGTCGGAGTCCGTGTTGGTCAATACGGCACAGGATGTCGCGCGCATCCTCGAGGCGGTCGATCGTCCCAACCTGAAGGCCTGTATCGACTTTGGCGCCATGGAAGTTGCCGGCGACACGATCGACGGCTACTTTGAGGTTTTGGGCGACAAGATCGTTCACACCCACTTTGTAGATGTGGGCGGCGGCACGACGCATCTTGCCTGGGGCGACGGCGAGCGTGATATGCGTGCCGACCTCGAGGCACTCATGCGCCACGGCTATACGGGCTATGTCTCGGCCGAGACGTGTGATGGCCGCTACTATCAAGATCCGTCCAAGGCGACGACTCAGGTTATCGAGATGTATCGCCGTGTGACAGCGGAGATGGAAGCCGAATAACTAAACTGCGCGGTTGCGCCGGAAACGCTTGGGCGGGTCTGGCGCAACGCTTTTATAGCTGGCGAGTTGTGGGGAACCCGTTGGCAGTAGCGCTCGAAATAGACAACTATTGGCGTTGTAATACCACTCGGGCGAGGAAACCGACCGTTCGCCGCAAATCTCCGTGAGTTTGGATTGGTATTAAATAACAAGCAATCGTATGGCTATAATTGGTATCAGCAAGAAGCGCGATGTATAGAATTGCGCACATGTGATGGGAGGACACACATGAAGGAGACCGAGAAGATCGAGATCATGCACTTCGACCAGGAGGGCTACCTCGAGGACGGCAGGAACGTCTACGAGGCCGGCAAGAAGATGACCGCCCTGGCCGACCGCGTGCACGAGGAGGGCT
>NZ_JBBNLM010000035.1:0-4862 GCF_040092475.1 Collinsella sp. CLA-ER-H10 | reverse complement strand
GAGGACCGGACGGGCTCGAAGCCCAACATATTTGGACGGAGAGTTCGATCCTGGCTCAGGATGAACGCTGGCGGCGCGCCTAACACATGCAAGTCGAACGGCACCCCTCCTCGGAGGGAAGCGAGTGGCGAACGGCTGAGTAACACGTGGAGAACCTGCCCCCTCCCCCGGGATAGCCGCCCGAAAGGACGGGTAATACCGGATACCCCGGGGTGCCGCATGGCACCCCGGCTAAAGCCCCGACGGGAGGGGATGGCTCCGCGGCCCATCAGGTAGACGGCGGGGTGACGGCCCACCGTGCCGACAACGGGTAGCCGGGTTGAGAGACCGACCGGCCAGATTGGGACTGAGACACGGCCCAGACTCCTACGGGAGGCAGCAGTGGGGAATCTTGCGCAATGGGGGGAACCCTGACGCAGCGACGCCGCGTGCGGGACGGAGGCCTTCGGGTCGTAAACCGCTTTCAGCAGGGAAGAGTCAAGACTGTACCTGCAGAAGAAGCCCCGGCTAACTACGTGCCAGCAGCCGCGGTAATACGTAGGGGGCGAGCGTTATCCGGATTCATTGGGCGTAAAGCGCGCGTAGGCGGCCCGGCAGGCCGGGGGTCGAAGCGGGGGGCTCAACCCCCCGAAGCCCCCGGAACCTCCGCGGCTTGGGTCCGGTAGGGGAGGGTGGAACACCCGGTGTAGCGGTGGAATGCGCAGATATCGGGTGGAACACCGGTGGCGAAGGCGGCCCTCTGGGCCGAGACCGACGCTGAGGCGCGAAAGCTGGGGGAGCGAACAGGATTAGATACCCTGGTAGTCCCAGCCGTAAACGATGGACGCTAGGTGTGGGGGGACGATCCCCCCGTGCCGCAGCCAACGCATTAAGCGTCCCGCCTGGGGAGTACGGCCGCAAGGCTAAAACTCAAAGGAATTGACGGGGGCCCGCACAAGCAGCGGAGCATGTGGCTTAATTCGAAGCAACGCGAAGAACCTTACCAGGGCTTGACATATGGGTGAAGCGGGGGAGACCCCGTGGCCGAGAGGAGCCCATACAGGTGGTGCATGGCTGTCGTCAGCTCGTGTCGTGAGATGTTGGGTTAAGTCCCGCAACGAGCGCAACCCCCGCCGCGTGTTGCCATCGGGTGATGCCGGGAACCCACGCGGGACCGCCGCCGTCAAGGCGGAGGAGGGCGGGGACGACGTCAAGTCATCATGCCCCTTATGCCCTGGGCTGCACACGTGCTACAATGGCCGGTACAGAGGGATGCCACCCCGCGAGGGGGAGCGGATCCCGGAAAGCCGGCCCCAGTTCGGATTGGGGGCTGCAACCCGCCCCCATGAAGTCGGAGTTGCTAGTAATCGCGGATCAGCATGCCGCGGTGAATGCGTTCCCGGGCCTTGTACACACCGCCCGTCACACCACCCGAGTCGTCTGCACCCGAAGTCGCCGGCCCAACCGAGAGGGGGGAGGCGCCGAAGGTGTGGAGGGTGAGGGGGGTGAAGTCGTAACAAGGTAGCCGTACCGGAAGGTGCGGCTGGATCACCTCCTTTCTAGGGAGATAAATCTTCTAGAGAGAAAACACTTTAACTCGAATAGAGGGCAGGAGCCCGTCCGGTAGATGTCGCCTGGATGATTCCCCGCAGCACCCGGTCCCCGGGGTCGCACCCGCGTACCTTGAGAGCCGCATAGCGATAGGAGAGAGATGGAAGAGTATCCTCTTCCAGACTCGATTCTTTTCTGCGATTTAAAGACAGAATGATAGCAATCATTCATCCGATCCAAACAAGAAGAATTCACTTATATATGAGTGAGGAGCATCTGATCGCGAGCACAGTGAAGACACTGTGCCGCGGTATGAGATACCCGAATTGCGACATACGAGCGCTATTCATGATATCGATTAATTAATTTTAGCGACACGTGGATATCCCGCGGGCCCGATGCGGTCCCGCAAGATACCACGGGCGCACGGCGGATGCCTTGGCACAGGGAGCCGATGAAGGACGCGGCAAGCTGCGATAATCCCCGGCGAGGAGCACACATCCTTCGACCCGGGGGTCTCCGAATGGGCGAACCCATGCACAGCAGTGTGCATATCCCCCCGCTGAACACATAGGCGGGGGGAGGACAACCCGGGGAACTGAAACATCTAAGTACCCGGAGGAGAGGAAATCAATCTCGAGACTCCCCGAGTAGCGGCGAGCGAAAGGGGACCGATGGCCAAACCGTCGAGCGGGCATACCCGGCAGGGGTTCCGCCGACGGGGTTGCAGGGCCGCGCATCCGGGGGCTGCCGCCCCCGGGCGCAGGTCCGGCTGGGGAGCGGAACGGCATGGGAGGGCCGGCCGCAGCGGGTGACAGCCCCGTACGCGAACCCAGACCGGACGGCGCGACGCGGTCCCTGAGTAGGGCCGGGCACGTGAAACCCGGTCCGAACCTGGGTGGACCACCATCCAAGCCTGAGTACTACCCTGTGACCGATAGCGCACCAGTACCGTGAGGGAAAGGTGAAAAGCACCCCGGGAGGGGAGTGAAACAGTACCTGAAACCGTGCGCCCACGAGCAGTCGGAGCAACTTTCAGTTGTGACGGCGTGCCTTTTGTAGAATGAGCCAGCGAGTCGCTGGCGCGGGGCGAGGTTAACCGAAAGGGAGCCGGAGCGAAAGCGAGCCTTAACAGGGCGACTTGAGTCCCGCGCCGCGGACGCGAAGCCGGGTGAGCTATCCGTGGGCAGGCTGAAGCGGGGGTAAGACCCCGTGGAGGGCCGAACGCACGTCGGTTGAAAACGGCGGCGATGACCTGCGGATAGGGGTGAAAGGCCAATCAAACCCGGAGATATCTCGTTCTCCCCGAAATAGCTTTAGGGCTAGCGTCGCGCGTTCACCGCCGGAGGTAGAGCACCGGATGGACGAGGGGGCTTCGCCGCCTACCGAATCCAACCGAACTCCGAATGCCGGCGGCCCAGAGCGCGGCAGTCAGAGCATGTGGGCTAAGCTGTGTGCTCGAGAGGGAAACAGCCCGGACCGCCCGCTAAGGTCCCCAAGTTCCAGCCGAGTGGCAAAGGATGTGCGTCCGCCCAGACAACCAGGATGTTGGCTTAGAAGCAGCCATACATTCAAAGAGTGCGTAACAGCTCACTGGTCGAGTGGACATGCGCCGACAATACACGGGGCTAAGCTGGACACCGAAGCGGCGGGATTTTAATTCATTAGAATCGGTAGGGGAGCTTCCCATGGGCGGAGAAGCCGGAGGGCGACCGACGGTGGAGCGCATGGGAGTGAGAATGCTGGCATGAGTAGCGAGAGACGAGAGAGTAACTCGTCCGCCGTGAACCCGAGGTTTCCTGGGCAAGGCTAATCCTCCCAGGGTCAGTCGGGGGCTAAGGCGAGGCCGGTAGGCGTAGCCGACGCGCAGCAGGCAGACATTCCTGCACCGCGCACGCGGCGCTACGACCGACGGGGCGACGGATGGGGGTGGCTCGGCGGGGTTCTGGACGTCCCCGTGATGGAGCGCGGCCCGCGGACCAGGGAAATCCGGTCCGCATCAAGGGCGAGGCTCCGGACGAAGCGACTGAGCGAAGCGAGTGAGCCCGAGGTCCCTAGAAAAACCCCTAGGCAGGCGCGTGCGCGCCCGTACCGCAAACCGACACAGGTGGGTGGGTAGAACATACCGAGGCGATCGGGTCAACCATGGTCAAGGAACTCGGCACAATGGCCCCGTAACTTCGGGAGAAGGGGTGCCCGCGCGTACGTGAACCGGCTTGCCCGGGGAGCGGAGGCGGGCCGCAGTGGAGAGGCCCAAGCGACTGTTTACCAAAAACACAGGACTCTGCAGAAGCCGCAAGGCGACGTATAGGGTCTGACGCCTGCCCGGTGCCGGAAGGTCACGCGGAGGAGTTAGCCATTTCGGCGAAGCCCCGAAGCCAAGCCCCGGTAAACGGCGGCCGTAACTATAACGGTCCTAAGGTAGCGAAATTCCTTGTCGGGTAAGTTCCGACCTGCACGAAAGGCGCAACGACTTGGGCGCTGTCTCGACCATGGACCCGGTGAAATTGCACTGGTCGTGAAGATGCGACTTACCCGCGGAAGGACGGAAAGACCCCGTGAACCTTCACTGCAGCTTGGCATTGGCCGCTGGTCCCGCGTGTAGAGGATAGGCAGGAGGCACAGATCCGGAGGCGCCAGCCCCCGGGGAGCCGCCCTTGGAATACTGCCCTCGCGCGACCGGCGTCCTAACCCGAGGCCGTCAACCGGCTCGGGGACCGTGCCAGGCGGGCAGTTTGACTGGGGCGGTCGCCTCCTAAAGGGTAACGGAGGCGCGCGAAGGTCCGCTCGGGACGGTCGGCAACCGTCCTTTTGAATGCAAGAGTACAAGCGGGCTTGACTGCGAGGCCCACAAGCCGAGCAGGTGCGAAAGCAGGCTCTAGTGATCCGGCGGCCCCGAGTGGGTGGGCCGTCGCTCAACGGATAAAAGGTACTCCGGGGATAACAGGCTGATCTTGCCCAAGAGTCCACATCGACGGCAAGGTTTGGCACCTCGATGTCGGCTCATCGCATCCTGGGGCTGGAGCAGGTCCCAAGGGTACGGCTGTTCGCCGTTTAAAGCGGTACGCGAGCTGGGTTCAGAACGTCGTGAGACAGTTCGGTCCCTATCCTCCGTGGGCGCAGGAGAATCGATGGAGGCTGCCCCCAGTACGAGAGGACCGGGGTGGACGCACCTCCGGTGAACCGGTTGTCGACCAACGGCACGGCCGGGTAGCCGCGTGCGGCGCGGATAACCGCTGAAGGCATCTAAGCGGGAAGCCGTTCCAGGGATTAGTTCTCCTTCCGGTAAGGGCCCAGGTAGACTACCTGGTCGATAGACGGCAGGTGCAAGG
>NZ_JBBNLM010000034.1:0-5567 GCF_040092475.1 Collinsella sp. CLA-ER-H10 | reverse complement strand
AGACATGGAATGGCAAATCTGTAATGACGATGGCTCTTGTCTGAGTGGTCGTTTGGCCGCAACGAGCGACCCGAATTCGTTCGATCTTCTCGACAATGATGGATCGGATTGCGGTTCAGTTCACCTGCCGTATGCATCACGAGACGGGATGGACGGCATTCTCTACGTCTCCCACGAGTCTGGCGATTTCAAGATGCGCAGGACTAACCGAGTGCCGGCTTTTATCGAGGAGTGAGAGTTCCCAGCGGCCTGCCGATCAGGCCGCCGGGGTATCGAATCCCGCATTCATCCGTACACACACGGACGAATTCGGAAAGCAACCGTGGTATTCCTACAGGAATCGAATCCGTGAGGTCGTTGTCCTGGATACCTGGGATCCAGAGAGCGGTAGATACCTGTTCGACGGTCTGACCCAATCGACCTATCGAAACTCGATACATCGGATTGCACGACCCTGGAGGGCATGTTCAGGGGATGCTCAAGCGTCACGGAGCTTTTTGATCTCGACCGTCTTGACACCTCGAACGTCGAGAACACGTCCTACATGTTCCTCAACTGCCTGACGCTCAAGGCCGTCAGCATCTTGGGATGGGAGGCGTCCGGAATCACAGACGTCGACCAGATGCTCAGTGGCTGCTCTACCTACATCCTCGCAACCGAGGAGCAGCGCGAGTTCCTGAACAAAATCACCGGCTCCACGCAGCACGGAATCTGGACCCGCAACCTTTCTTAGCCCAGATCAAAATACCGGTTGTTTCCAGAAATCCTCCAGGCACCTTCTAGAGGATTTCTGGAAATGCAAATAGCTTTAGATTCCGAGCGTGTCGACCGGAGCAATAACGATGCCTTCGCCAGTTACGTGAGCCGGCATACCAAACCCGATGACGATGAGTTTCGCCGCAGGTGGCCTCTCCCCGCGATCGACCAGCTTTCGCTCGAGTCGAAGCAGATTTTCCACTGCCTCTGGGACTTGGGGGCTCCCAAGCTTGACCTCAATGGCAACCCACGAGCCGTCACGACGATGGACAATCGCGTCGACCTCCAGGTCGTCAGCGTCGTGGTAGTGAGATACGGTCGCATCGCTGGCTGCCGCGTAAACCTTGAGATCGTGCAGCACGAGGGATTCGAAGAGCAAGCCAAGGGTCTTCGGATCGGATGACAACGACTCCGGGTTCGCGCCGATGAGGGCGACGGCGAGCGATGGGTCAGCAAGGTGCCGCTTTGCGCCCTGCCGCAACTTCACCGGCGACCTGAGAGCCGGATGCCACGCGGGGACATCGTCGACGATATTGATACGGCGCAGCGCGCCCATGTAACCGGTAATCGTATTCTTTGAGACGTCAACGCCCAAATCCCTTTCGATGGACTTCATGCCGGCAAGGGTCGATTCATTGCGCGCAAGCGAGGAGAGCAAGGCCCTTACCTTAACCGGATCGCGTTTCACTCCATCCGCCCTCGAAACGTCAGACTCGCAAACACCGTCAATATAGGCGGCGGCTATCCGCATCGCGTCGGCAGTCGTCTTACCGACCGCTTGGGGCCAACCGCCGCGGCAGAGCAAATCCGCGATACCGGCGATACCGGCGATGGATCCGAGTGATGCCGCAACGGAATCGCCATCGAGCAGCGCACCAAGCGAGACCGCTCCCGACGAAATACCGAGCTCGAAAAGCGTCATGGTATCCATCCGCAAACGGGCGATTCGACCCACACCGCTGTGCATCGGCTGGTTCTCGGCTCGCGGCGTCGCAGATCCGGTGAGAATGAACTGTCCTGGCTCCCCTCCCCTGACATCGCATTCGAATCGCACGGCATCCCATAGCTTCGGTTCCTCCTGCCATTCGTCGACAAGCCTCGGGGTCGGTCCGACAATTGCCTGGGCCGGATCGAGACGAGCGAGCTGGAGGGCCGCAAAACCGCCAGATGGGTCGGAGAGAGATAACGATGACTCGGCAAATCTCTGAGCTGTCGTTGTCTTTCCACACCATTTCGGCCCCTGAATGAGCACTGCACCAAAAATGCCAAGGTCGCGCTCGACCAAGCAGTCAACACAACGTCCTATGTACCTATCCATCGCCTTTCCCTCCAATCATCCACTTGAAATTATACTGTCTATCTGCGTCGTTGGGACAAATAACGATGACTTATTGGGACAAATAACGATAACTTATTGGGACGATTGACGATGGTTCGTTGGGACGATTTCAATTTTTCTAAGGCACCAATCAACAGCCGTGACCATATGACTGTGCGCACATGTTAGCATGGTCATATGGTCACATATTTGCAGCCGCGATTATGCTGCGACAACTCAACCGTTAGCGCTTATTAAACAGCCGACCGAGCGACCCGGGCAATCTGGTCCCGGCTCCCGCGGTCGTATTCCTACGATATCGCCCCTAGATCACCAATGTGTCAGATAAAGAATGATGCAATGGTTATGATCACGCATACGGCGGATGCGGCGACTGCGCCTTTTTTCCTCTCCTTTAGTCCGACGAATAGGGTTGCCGTAAAGTAAAGGGCGGAAATGCAGTCTATGGCAAGCGAAACGAGTTCCTTGGGCGGTTTCAGCAAAAGGTCGCTAGCAAAGAGTAATGCAAGCAGGGCAAAGCCGATTGTGGTCAAGTATCTCGATTGATTTTGCGACAGCATGGCAACTGCCTTTCAGAACAGGCAAGTGAAAAGTCGGTACGATGCCCTTGCGGTTGCAAAAAAGCCGCCGCCAGGACCGGTTGTCACGAGACCGGCGATAACGCATTTTCTCGGTTTCCAGCTCATGACAGACCACTCTCTCATGGTGAAACGCATACATTATGAGATATGCACATTATCTCGCTAATTAATTTCAATATCCATCATCTAACACTAAAGAATACTGACTCACTGATTCAGTGACGATGCGTTTTTACCCTTGCGTTCCCACTCGCGTAATCGCCTCGACGCGTCGGCGGTCGAAAGGGCCTCCGTCTCGCAATCAGCGACCTTGTAACCGTATCTGCCGAGCCAGGCAGCAAGTGCATCCCAATCGACGCGCTTCCAGTCGCCGCCCGGCGCGTGCTGCATCACGAGGCCTCCGGCGACCACGAGCCCGTGGATATGCTCTCCTTGCAGGCCTGCGATGATTCCGCCGGTGCATACGATGCTAGGTCGCTGTGCCGGCACTGCGCAAACGTATTGGCCTTTGTGCCCCTTTTGGCAACTTTAGCATGGCTGTAGGTTAAACCAACCCACAGCCATGAGTACGTTAACGTAGTACTATGCTAATTACACGGATAAGGCAGGGGTATTTTTCTTTGGCGAATAAATTTGGATTTCATGGCAAGGGGGGTGGCGTTAAGGTTTTCATCGCTATATCAGTTGCCGTGTTCGCATTCTCTGCGCTATTTCTAAAAGTGGAGCGTTGCCAAAAAGATAGCGGAGGTGACTATTCACATTTGTGGTTCGTGAGCGGATCGGTGTTGAACGTTGACAGCTCTGGCGATTTTACCATGTCGGTCGAAAGCGAAGATCCATATAACGACGGGTCTGATCGTCTGACCATTCTGGTTGATTCAGAACATACGCGCTATGTAAGCGATAGCCCCGTGAGCGTTGGGTCTAAAGTCAAGGTAGGCTATTTTCTCGATTCCCGAAAGAGAAATACGATTCGCTGCTCTTCTGTGGATGTGTTGGAATAAATTTTGAGTAACTATCAGTAAAAAGCTGCGAGCAAAGGCCGCTCCACGTGGGGCGACCTTTTTGGTGGATAGACGTTGCGGAGGATGATCGATTGAGGTTTTTGCTCCGCATGGAAACCGAGTGAGGATTCTGTCCCGCGAGGGGCGTGTTTTGAGGCTCTTGGCGGTACGTAATTCTCGTTCGGCGTCTTGACGGGACAAAACCCTCGGTTGACTTTTCGTTATGCACGGAACCGGGACGTCCGTCGTAACGGTGGTGCTCTTGTATCCGTTTGAAATCGAGCGAAGGAGTACCGCTATGGAGCAATCGAGCCTATTTGATGACGGTGTGGACATCGATCTCGAAGCGCCTGCGAGCGTGGACGCCGCCGTACCAACCGATGCCCGTGCCCAGGCGGCAGCGCGCGTGGCTCAGCACTGATAGCGGTGCGTATGTGGCGAGCGTCGTCGAGGACGGTCCCGCCGCCAAGGCCGGCATCCAGGAGGGCGATGTCATCACCAAGCTGGACGATGACGAGATTACGAGCGCTGATGGTCTGATCATCGCGCTGCGCAGCCACGAGGTGGGCGAGAAGGTCGAGATCACGCTCATGCGCGGCAAGGACGAGAAGAAGGTCACGGTCGAGCTGGGCTCCGACGAGGAGCTGCAGAACCAGCAGCAGGACGACAGCGCGACCGACACCGGCAACGGCGGTATTACCGACGAGCAGCTGCGCCAGTATCTGGAGGAGCTGCTAGGCCAGCAGGGTCAGGGCTACGGCCAGGGCTATTAACGAGCCGTATCGCACATATCGAAGGATGACGATTCCAATACGGACGACACCAAAACCGGCATCGACGGCTCCATGGACGATTCGGATTCCAAATAGGCCCTGTTAGTTGAGCTACTTCTTTGCCGGTGTCGTATACGAAACCGCTATACCCGCGGCAATTGCCATGAGACAGCTCACGATGAATCCGAACTCATACTTCAAAACGTTTGTTGCGGTCAGGGCGATAATCAACACAGTCGCAATTTGCAGAATTATCATTATTACGAAGAGATTGATTCCTTGTTTGGCCGAAGTCGCTGAGTGAGTTTGGCTTTGTTGATTCAGGTTGTAGCTGACAGCAAAAGCGATCAGTTCGCTTGATACGGGGCCGACTACATAGAAAAAGATTGCGTCAATGAAGCCTATAGTGTTGTAAGTGTTGTAAGTTGTTTCGCCGGAAAAAACAGCGTTTAAAGCATATCCAAATCTTGGCTGATTCATGTATGAGTAGGAGAAGACCAAGAGCGTCAATATTGCTACTACCAGAAGTGCATTCAGGATAAATCGTTTGCTTTTCATCGATCGCTCCTTCCGGGTGACTCTTATATGTAATTCTACAACAGCCATTATTTTTAAAGAATATGACTGTCCTAAATAACGTGCACTTTCGCTGGAGGGTCGCTGTTTGGCGGCCCTCTTTTTTTGCACAGGCGCGGTGGGATGGTAATATCGGGCGGGAGTCAGTCGCTCTGATAGAATCGTCCTTGCTGTCGGCAGCCCTCGTGCCGGGCAGAGCCCTCCATTTGATGGGAGGTGATGCCCATGACCGATCTGATTGATTTCGTGAAGCTCCTGACCGCTTTGGTCTCGCTCCTCACGGCGCTTATCGGACTTTCCGAGGCACTTAAGCAGCGTACGAAGCAAAAGGCGGCAAAGCGCACAAGATCACATATAGCCCGGGAAGGGAATACAGGATCGATAGTCCAAGCCCCCCATCAACCGCAGTGCTTTGCGTAAGAATCAACTGAACCCAAACGGCAATTATCACTGAGCAGGTTGTCGATAAAAGAAGACTGGAAATATAGCACGCAACAAAGTCCCGTCGCATTCGAGCAGAGAAATCCGCGAACTCTCT
>NZ_JBBNLM010000033.1:0-5967 GCF_040092475.1 Collinsella sp. CLA-ER-H10 | reverse complement strand
GCGGGCGCCCCACTTGTCGCCCAGGCCATCGCGTACCCAGTCGTAAATGCCGCCCTCGCCGTCATAGGTGGTGCCGAGCTCGGCGACGACCATGCCGTAAGGGAGCAGGAAGGTCAGGATCAGGAAGGCCCACCAGAAGAACTGCTGGTTGCCAATGGCGGCAGCAGGTGCGGCGGCCTCGCAAACGAAGACGACGCAGATGATGGTCGAAATGACCGTAAAGAAGGAAAGCTTTTTCTTTCCGTCACTCATATTTAATCCTTTGCTCAGTCGTTTTCAGACAGGGCGCCAGTGCTTACGCGCGGTGGCGCAGATGATGGGCAGCAAGAGACAAGCATCTGCTGCCGCCCATCATCTGCGAAGGCGGGTGAGCCGCAGCTCACCCGACCTGGTACGTCTTACAGACCGTGCTTACCGAAGGCCGCCATGCGCTCATTGATGGTGGCTCGGTATGCCGCGGCCTTCTGCTCGTCGGGCTCGCTCTGGGGGCACAGGGCGGCCAGGATGGCGCGAATGGAGTGCTTGCGGTTCTCGGCCTCGACCCAGCACAGGGAGCGCTCGGGATCGTCCATGACCTCGTCGACCACTTCTTCGCCACGGTTGGCGGGCAGGCAGTGCATGAACATGCTGTTCGGACCGGCAACGTTCATCATATCCCAGGTCACCTGGTACTTCGGATAGAACACATCCATGTAGCTGGAGCTGGAGACTTCACTGTCGTAGAGGCCGTACCACACATCGGTGTACACGAAGTCGGCGCCCTCGATGCAGGAGATGTCGTCGGAAATGGTGATGGTGCCGCCGGAGACCTTGCAGTTCTCCTCGCCGATGGCCATGAGCTTCTTGCCGAACTCAGCACGCTCCTCATCGGTGCCGATATGCAGGCAGCCGTCGGGAATCTGATGCCCCTTCGGCCCGAACTGCACGAAGTCCATGCCCATCTTCGAGCAGATGAACATGAGCGACGCGCAGGTCTGGGTGGCATCGCCGATCCAGGCAAACTTGCAGTCCTCGATCTTCTTACCGGCGGGCAAGTTCTCGATCATGGTCATGAGGTCGCCGAGCTCCTGGGTGGGATGGTTGTATTCGCTCATGCCGTTGATGACGGGGGCCGCGGAGTACTTCGCCAAGCTCACTACATCCTTATGACGATCGACGCGGGCCATGAGGATGTCGACGAGGCTTCCCATGACGCGGCCGGAGTCCTCGATGGACTCATGGCCACCCAGCTGGATGGAGCCGGGACCGAAGAACTCGGCGTGACCGCCGAGGTCGGTCATGGCCGTCTCGAAGGAGATGCGGGTACGGGTGGACACCTGCTGGAAGATCATGCCGAGGGTCTTGTCCTTCAGCAGGTGCGGGTACTCGCCGCCCTCCTTGATGAGCCCCTTCATGGCGATGGCCAGATCTACCATGCCGAGCAGCTCTTCCTTTGTGAAGTCGTTGGTGTCGATGTAATCTTTGACCATTGAAATCTCCTCAAAATTCGTTGGCCGGGCCGCCCTTTGCGGACCGCGCTCCCTAGAAGCGCCCCGAAATGAGTGAGACACTTCTTCTGCTGCACAGCATGGGGCGCACCCGTAGTTTTGAGAAGAAATAACCAGGATTATTTTTCAGATTACAATAGCTCACCGCACACCTAATCCCAAATAATCCTAACGCCTAGACGTATTGAAATTGAACTGGTTTCTGTGGTCGAAGAAAGCCAATGCATTTTTGCCGGCTTCTCAACGCGTGATGCAGCCTAATCCGCCCTAGATCGCCATGGTTCATCATCGGACTCTGTGCATTATCGAGGAGGCTCGCTTTGGAGACAGCGTTCTACCTCTATGCCATCTTCGCGATGCTCGTCTGCGTGGCATCGAGCTCCGTGTCGCTTTCGGCCTGCTTCGTTTCGCGGCGTCGCTCGTTCCTCTTTGCCGCGGCCATGCTGTTGTTCTATTTCCTCGATCTCGCGCTTATCTTTCAATACGAGTACCTGGGCCAGAACGTCGAGTATTCCATCAACCAGTTCTATACCATTGACCATCCGCAGCTGAAGATGCTGCTCGCCCTGGGCACCCTCGAACCTATGTGGCTCATCCTGTGCGACTTCGTGAACGAGCGCCGGCGCACCTAGCGCCTCGTCCCGGCCCTGGCGTTCATCACAGCGAGCGAAATCGTGGTGCTCCTCGCCTTCTGCGAGCACTATCACCTGACCGCGCGCGAACGCGTCATCTTGAAAGAGGTGCTGCAGGGCAAGGACAGCCAGAACATCGCCAGTTCGCTGCAACTGGCGATGGGCACTGTGAAGGCCCATACGACCGTAGGCGGCCGATCCCGTAGGGGGCGGCCGCCTAGCCGCACCGGCCCCTAGCCTCTCAGAGCCCGGCCCTCTTGCGGCCGCGCAGTTCCTTTCTAAGTTTTTGCGCAAGCTCGTCTCGGCTACTCACACCAAGCTTGGCGTAAATATTCGATATGTGGGTTTTCACCGTGTTGACGGAAATGCATTCTTGCTCAGCAATCTCCTTGTTTGATGCGCCCTTTTCAAGGAGCGACAACAATACTTCCTCGCGCTTGGTCAGCCCGTATTCGCGAGCGATCCAGGGCACAAGGGATTCCGCCAACTGCACATTGCGTATCCGTCGATGATGTGCAAGAAAGACACACGCAGCCACGGTGAAGCAAAGCGCCATAATCTCAACGGGAGCCCTACGAGGAGAGGCAGAGCCCCCGCCGCCCTCCTGTCCAAAGGCCAAATACGCTGCCGCTTCCCCCAAGGCATATATAAGCACAAGTAAGAGCGAGAGAACCCATCGCCATCGGCTCATGTGTCGAAACTCTGCCGCCAAACAGCAGATACCGAACCCTATTACCCAGATCGCCAACAACCTGGTAAAGAGAAACTCGCGCCATAGCGCAACCGATTCGACTGACGAAGCACCACTTGCCCAAGCCGCCATCATGCAAACTGCCCAAAAAAATCCCTCGACGTGAGAGAAACTGCGCGAGAGCAAGCTACCGAGCACGAGCCGATACAAGAGGATTACCACCATGTTGAATGCAACGCGGAGCATAGGATAGGCGTTTCGTGCGCCCTCGAATTGCATCGCGAATTCCGGAACGAACTCATACATGAATAATAGAACAATATCTATCGTATACACGAGGAAGGTAAGCGCGACGAAGAGATAGCCCCGCCTGCGCTCGACATAGTACAGACTCCCATAGGCAGCACTGACTAACGCATAGGCGATGCAACTTGCCACATTGTAGAGAAAAGCGAGGGACACGACTCCTCCTTCATCAAGCGGCAGCATTATAGACAATTGAGCACCCAAAGCTAAAACTACCCCAACGTCCGATTTGTCTCCCCGCATCATTGATGAGCGCAACGACAGCTGCCCTTACCTGGGCCACGTCCCCTTCTTTGCGCCCAAGCTCGCTTCTGATCCCGAGCACCGCGGACAGTAATCCGGGATGCAGCGAGCGCCGCGCAGCTCGCGGAGCTACTGTTTTGGCGCAAAGCGACCTGTCCCCCTTGCGCCAACGCCGGGATTATCGACGCTGCGGCCGCGGCGCGATATGAGGCGCGAAACCTCGCCCAGCAACACGGCAATCACCACGCCCAAGAGGATCGGCATCTTTGCCATCTCGGTGGGTGAACTGTTGAGCGGCACGATCGTAGCGATAATCGAAAGCACGAGCTCCACCACGGGAATCGCGAGCGCCACCGCGAGCACCTTGCCCTCGAAGGGCGCACGGAACACACGCGGGCGACCGTCGTATTTGCGCAGGCGCCAAAACGCCGGGAACATCGGGATATAGCTCATGAGCAAAAAGACGACGTTCATCGAGAAGAAAACCCAAAAGACGTCTGAACCCTCGCCCAGCGGGATCTGGAGCAGTAGCACCAGGCTGGCAAAGCAACCGTTAATGAGCGCCGAGCCGTCGGGCATGCCGGTCTTCTTGGACACCAGAGCAAAGGGGCGCGGCATGTTGCCATGGCGCGCGGCATAGCTCGCCACGTTGTTGACGCCAAAGCTCCAGCAGATCATGTTGGCGAACAGCGTCACCAAAAAGGCCACGCCAACAATCATCGTCAGCGGGTGGGTGCGCCCCACCATGGCGGCGACCGCGTCCACAATGCCCGAATCGAGCGAAAGCTGCTCGGTGGGGACCGCGGCCCCTATGCCGATGCCGCAGATGATGTAGATCGCCGCGATGGCCACGCCACCGGCGATAACCGCCTTGGGGATATCGCGCGACGGGCTCTTCATCGTGCTGGCAAAGGTCGCGACCACTTCGAAGCCCATAAAGTTGAATAGGATGATCGATAGGAACGTCAACGAATTGGTGTCGCCCAAGTCTGGAATGAAGGTCTCGAACGACATGTCGTTGGCGAAGCCGTTGTTGCAGGCAAACCAGATGCCGACGATTCCCACCACGGCGGTGATGAGCACCTTGATGACGGCGCCGCCATCCATGACCCAATCGGCCTCGGCAACCGGCTGCATCGCCATGACGGTGACACCCCACACAAAGGCAAGCTCGATGGCAATTCGGACCCCGAGCGAAAACTCGATACCCCATACCGCATTGATAACACTGGGGAACATGCAGGCGATACTTGCCACCCACAGCGGAAAGTTGACCCAGTAGCACCAGGAACAGCGGGCGCCCCAACGGTCACCCAGGCCCAAGCGAACCCAATCGTACAGACCGCCCTCGGAATCGAACGCCGTACCGTGCTCGGCCACCACCAGGCCATAGGGAAGCAAAAACGTAATGATGAGGAAGATCCACCAGAAGAACTGCACGTTACCCATGGCAGACGCCGGAGCAGCCGCCTCGATGGTAAACACGACGCAGATAACCGAGAGGATGACCTCGAACAGGGAGAACTTTTTACCTGCCATGGCACGCTCCCCCTACAGCAAAAAGGATGGCATCTGTACCGAAGGCGCAGCCCAAGGTAGGGTTGCAGGCCGCGTCACCGGTGCAGGTGCCATCCCAAAGAGAGGAGAGGATGCAATTGCTGGACCAACGCTCGCGGAACAGGCGGGTGAAGATGACGATACGCTGGTACAAAGATACTCCGATCAAAACGGCCGCGCTCGCGACCGGGAACTTTCGGCGATTGAAGACGCGTCTGACCTGGGATATCCAAGCGAACAATTGGCCTAACCCGCAATAAATCCCAGGCCAGACGCGTACCCAATCAAAGAAAAAGGGCACTCCGATGTGGAGGCAACGGAGTGCCCAAAGAGAACCCAGCCGACCAACCAGGCAGCCCTGTGCGCTTGGCCGGCTGGGTTTCCGAGGTGCCCCAGGTCGCCGCGAGAGAGGAGCGAAGCGTACTTCGGTACGCGAGCGACGGCTTGAGCGGCGAGATGGGGTGCCTCGGAAAGCCAGACGATTAAGCGGACGGCTCCTGCTGCGTGATGCAGTGGATATTTCCACCACCGAAGACGACCTGCTCGGACTGAACGCCCACGCACTTGTAGACGCCCTCGCCCCAGACCTCGTCGTAGATCTCCTGGAGCGTGTCGACGGCCAGCTGGTCGTTCTCGTCGCCGTACTGCGGGACGATGACGCCGTGGTTGGTGACCAGGTAGTTCATGTAGGAGGCGATCAGCGGCTCGTCGGGGACGCGCGGCTCGGCGTTCTCGTCGGCGTCGATGGTGTCGCAGGAGGCCTGGTCCATGAACAGCGGGTTCACGGGCATGCAGAGCTTGTAGACCTTAATCTTGCGGCCCTTGGCGTCGACCGCGTTGGAGAGGGTCTCGTAGGCGGCGTGGCACTGGTCGTAGAACGGGTACTCGGGGTCGTCGGTCCAGATGCAGGCCATGACGCCCGGGGCGATGAACGTGGCGACGTCGTCGATGTGGCCGTTGGTCTCCTCGGGGTCGATGCCCTCCTTGACCCAGATGACCTTCTCGACGCCCAGGTAGTCCTTGAGGTGCTCGTTCATGTACTCGCGAAGCT
>NZ_JBBNLM010000032.1:0-6036 GCF_040092475.1 Collinsella sp. CLA-ER-H10 | reverse complement strand
CAAAACTATAGGAACACCCCCCGAAGGTTCCGTGCCGCTGCATACATATGCGACACTCCCTTCGTATGGGGATTGATATTGCATGCAGGAGCGTACGATGGAGCGAACCGGTCAATCCGCAACGTGCCGCAGCGGCAACGATGACGGTAGGGGAGAAAACCGAGTGTCTTGAATGCAGTCAATTGCCCTCTCGAAGCCCTCGCACGGCTGCACCTTGTCGATATAGAGGCGATTGCGGGTGTGCCCCCCTGTACCGCCCAATGTTTGACAATCTTGCTCGAGTTCCCTGCGCCGGGTCTGGCAGCTGAACCAAAGGCATAAAAACGCAAAGCTATAATTACGATCGTATGAGAAACAACGCGATTCGAACTGTCTATCCGCCCACGAGAAAGAATCGTCCATGAGCATATTCGACAAAGGCTTCGACCCGCTGCAGGAGATTCAGAGGGCCACTAAGACTGCCGGCGAGGCGGCGGCCATGATTGCCGAGGGGGCATCTGGGATGGCGGTCGCGGCAGGAGCTGCGATTGCAGATGCAACGACGGCGACGGGAGAAGCAGCGAGCAAGCTTGCCGAGGGCGCCACCGGGGCAGCGACAGCAGCGGGCGCGGCGATTGCAGGGGCGGCGGACGGCGTGAAGGCCGCCCTCGACGAAAAAGAGGCCGAAAGACTCGATGCGGAGAAGGCGGAGTACGCGCCCAAGGTACAGGAAGCCCTGAGGGCGATTGAGGCCACCCGCGCACAGGAGTTACTCGGTTCATTCCAGGAGTCTCCGCTCCCGTTGACGGAAGCCAATGCCGCCAAGGTGAAGTCAGCCTTCCCGATACCGAGGGAACAGACCGTCGTCTGGGCCGACGCCGAGTTCGACCTCAGGCCCAGCGGCATCGCCATGACCGAAAAGGGTGTCTACATCAAGGCGGACGCCGACGCGTTCGCCGTCCCGGGGAAGGAAAAGAGGCAGGCTCGCCTCTTCTACTTCGAGTGGGCGTACTTCGAACCCGGCCCCTTCGCCTCCGACGGTGAAAGCAACCTTGCGCTCACCGTCGACGAGGCGTGCCGGGGCCAGTTCGTATCCCGCTGCCAGGCGATCCGCGACCTCGAGGATGACCACGCCGCCGGCATCGACAGTGAGCTTGCCACGGTGGACGATACGGCGGTCAAGGCCGCGGCAGTCGCGGCGGCGGCGACCATCAACAGCAACGGGGAGGTCTTCGTCGAGCAGCGCGCGGCGGTCAACAACCCCGCGGGCCACGGGGAGCTTGCCGAGGAGGCGAACAGCATCATCGACAGGCTCCAGGGCCACCAGGCCGAGATTCTGGGGAGGGACAACGCGAAGAACGGCCCCGACCGGAGTGTCGACGGCGTCCTGATCCAGACCAAGTACTACAAGACGGCGCGAGGGTCCCTCGAAGCGTGCTTCGACCTGAGCAGCCATAAGTATCGCTACCTCGCGAAAGACGGCACGCCGATGCAGCTCGAGGTCCCGAAAGACCAGTACCAGCAGGTGCTCCGCGGTTTCGAGAAGAAAATTAGCCAAGGCAAGGTCCCCGGCGTCAGCGACCCCAGGGACGCCGAGAAAATCGTCCGCAAGGGCAAGCTCACATACGACCAGGCGCTGAACCTCGCCAAGCCGGGAACGGCGGAATCGCTGAAGTATGACGCCGCGACCGGCGCGGTCACATGCTCCTGCGCATTCGGCCTGTCGTTTCTGGCGACGACGTTCATGGCGTACAGGGAGACCAGGGACATCACCGGTGCCGTCCAGGCGGGCATCGCTGCCGGCGTCCAGGTGTTCGGCCTGTCCTTCGCCCAGCATATGGTCGTCTCGCAGCTCTCCAGAACGGGGCTTTCCAACGCCTTGATGGCTCCCAGCCAGGCGGTGGTCGGCGAGCTCGGATTCAAGGCGTCCGCCACAATCGTCAACGGCCTGCGCGCCCTCACGGGCAAGACCGCCATCAGCGGTGCGGCCGCCTCCAAGCAGCTTGCGAAGATGCTGAGGGGCAATGCCGTCTCGGCAGCGGTGACCCTCGCCGTGTTCTCGGCCCCCGAGACCTACAGGCTCTTCCAGGGCAAGGCAAGCGGCGCCCAGTACGCCCAGAACATGGCATGCCTCGCCACCTCGATCGCCGGGGGAATCGCCGGCGCCACGGCGGCAGGAGTCGCGGCGGCTAAGGTCGGTGCCGCAGCCGGCACGGCGGTGTCGCCCGGCGTGGGAACCATCGTCGGCCTCGCGGGCGGCATGGTCGGCGGAACGGTCGGCACGGCGGCCGCGGGCGCAGTCGGCGGGATACTGTTCGAGGGCGACAGCGCGTCTTTTGGGCGGTACTTCAACGCCATGGTGTCGTGCATGGCGGTCGAGTACCTGCTCGACGGGTATGAGATGGACGAGCTGCTTGCCGCCCTAGACGGCGTAAAGCCGGAAGAGTTCAAGGCGCTGATGGAGGAAACGCTCCCATCGAAGGACCAAGAGGCGAAGGTACGGGCGTTCCTTGTCCCGATGTTCGATGAGGTCGTGTCGCGCAGGGAGCGCTTCGCGCTTCCCACCAGCAGGCAGATATCCGACGCCCTTGTCGAGTTCGGGCAGACGATGCGTGCGGACGATCACTCGGCCTCCGCCGCCATGCGCAACACCTCTTCCATCGTGTAGCGGGTCTCGGCGTCCCCATCCAAAGCCTCATTGTAGGCCTCGATGTCCGCCATGTCCTCAGCCTTCTCGAGTGCAGCCCTTCTCACGAACTCGGAAAAGGACATGCCCGCGGCTTCCGCGCGGCCCTGAATCAAGGCCCTTTCGCTCTCATCGAACTTGACCGCAATCTCGTACATCGCCATGATTGTTCCCGTCAACGCCGTCATCTGATTGAGCCAATTATCCACCCACCGCGTACGCCCTGAATTCCAAATGCCAAGCAGGGGAGAAAACCGAGAACCCGAAGGCATTATCAAATCGGGCGATTACGGGAGCAAACAGGATGACGTGCTCGGAGTCCGTCCCGTTATCTGGTTCAAATTGAATTAGACACCGGCTCTCAAAACGGCTGAAACGAGAAGCCGTCCTTGATGCGCCGGGGTCGGCTTCTCGCACTGAGTTCGATACCGGTTAACGCCACGCTTTGGGAGAGATCACACCGGGCGCCCCGGAGTTGAACGCATAATTTGCAGCGCTCGGATCGATAATCCACTCCGAGCAGTCGAGGCTCAGGTTGTTGCAGTCTGAGAACATCCAATAGCATCCATATGGCTTGAAATCAGCCGTGGAGATAGGACCGAATTCGATAGATTCCAGATTATGGCAATATGCGAATGCCGATACAGCGGTCACGCAATGAGATAAATCCCATGTCGATAGATCCAGGTCTCTCACATTCCCGCAGTTATAGAAAATATGCTCGATACCGGAGACCGAACTGGTATCGAGCTTCGACACATCAAACGAAATGCAATTCTTGAATTGATGGAACCAGAAGGAGATGCTGATCGGCTTAATGCCGCCGTCAACGACGGACACGCTCCTACAATCACTTGAACTGCTATACCACGGAGCGTTAGTCGCATCGTTTGAGTAGTTGTAGTCTATCGGTGTATAGCGATCCGTCTCGAATCCCGTATACAGCGCAGTCACCTTGCGGTAGCTGAACATGTCTCCTACCTTGGGCACCCCGCGCCTCTTGTAGAACATGAGGCTGTGGTCGTCCTCGGAGTAGACCGCGAACGCCGTGCCGTTCTCAGGGTCGGGGATGTCCTCCAGCTCGTAGAAGTTCTCGCCCGTCGTGCCAGACCCGATGGCGCCCGCCACCGTGTTGAACTGGTTTCTGATGGCAGACGAGACCCACGGCCCCGCGATCAAGATAACCAAGACTATAATCGCGATGATCAGGACGTACTCTACTGTCGACTGCCCCTTCGGACGGCGGGTAAATCTCGGAGATACCCCCCCCCGAAAGGAATTTCCGCTGCGTTCATGTGCGGCTCCTCTCGGATTGGATTGGCTTACGCCGTAGAGGATAGACATGACCTCGCCAGCTAACCAGACAATGCCGCTGCGGCAATCACACAAAGAGGGCAAGGCGTTCGGAGTGACGTCCCGTTTCAAAACGTATGCGTTTCACCATGAGAGAGGGATCTGTCATGAGCTGGAAACCGAGAAAATGCGTTATCGCCTTACTGACTTTGGCGACTCTGACGTGTTTCGCCGCCTTAATCGCCGCCAATATCAAACCGCAACACGATGCTTATCCCTCATCTTTGTCCATTAAAAAGGGCCAAGATTTCAGCCTCGGCCGAAACGTCAATTATTTTGACAAGCTAAAACCTAATGAGGAAAACATCTTGATGTTCTGGGCATCGTGGTGTTCGCACTGTGAATCTCTCATAGAGGATATGCAACAACTTGATAATTTCGCAGCCATAAGGAAGAACCT
The DNA here is from genome assembly GCF_040092475.1 of Collinsella sp. CLA-ER-H10. Taxonomy (NCBI): domain Bacteria; kingdom Bacillati; phylum Actinomycetota; class Coriobacteriia; order Coriobacteriales; family Coriobacteriaceae; genus Collinsella; species Collinsella sp. CLA-ER-H10. The sequence goes on along the minus strand of NZ_JBBNLM010000032.1, from coordinate 1,618 downwards.
TTTCACTGTTTCCGAGGACAGCACGATTGAAGAAGCCTCGATCCATGAAGGAGACTTTCCCATATACATAGATTAAGATAAGACCGTGTATGACCAATATGAACTTGAGCATATTCCGTCCGTATTCATACTGGATGATCAAGGAAACATCATCGGCTTATCCGAAGGAGAGGAAGAACCTCTTGCCTTATTAAAGAAATACGCCGAATACAACGGATAGAAAGCTGAAGGAGGCGACATCGAGTAACTATCAAAGGCCAGATTAAGGAGCCCGCCATGAAGAAATGCCTACCCTCCATCGTCTCAGCAGCTCTTTGCCTCTCCCTTGTCATGACACCATTTGTGCCCGTTGCGGCAGCCCATGCCGACGAGGGATCTCCCGCCGAGAGCAGCGATATCTACGTCGGAGTCAACTACGACGAAAATTACGATATATCCCTTTTTTGAGCGCGGGCGCTGCACGGATTCATATTCCAAGGCGTGGTGCGATTCTCACGGATTTGCAAATAACCGCCCCGTCCCTCACAAGGTCAAGCTGAACGCGAAGGAGGAGGCTTGCCTGCGCGATCCCTACCTTGCTGGCACCGCTGAAGTTATCGCCGGTCTCGTGACAACCGGTCCTAGCGGCGGCTTTTTTGCAACCGCAATGACATCGTACCGACTTTTCACTTGCCTGTTCTGAAAGGCAGTTGCCATGCTGTCGCAAAATCAATCGAGATACTTGACCACAATCGGCTTTGCCCTGCTTGCATTACTCTTTGCTAGCGACCTTTTGCTGAAACCGCCCAAGGAACTCGTTTCGCTTGCCATAGACTGCATTTCCGCCCTTTACTTTACGGCAACCCTATTCGTCGGACTAAAGGAGAGGAAAAAAGGCGCAGTCGCCGCATCTGCCGTAGGCGTGATCATAACCATTGCCTCATTCTTTATCTGACACATTGGTGATCTAGGGGCGATATCGTAGGAATACGACCGGGAGAGCCGGGACCAGATTGCCCGGGTTGCCCGGTCGGCTCGCGCGACGGCGCGGCGGTTCCACAGAAAGCTCTCCCGACTTCACGCCTTTCTGATCGCATTGTAGACAGCCATCTCGTCTTCGCAGTCGGCGAGCACGCGGTGTGCGTCGTCGTTTTGGATGTCCAGTAAATCTCGAAAGTCCTCCATGCGCCAGCGTCCGAGATTTGGCCATGCGCGTTGCGCGAGCTGATAAGTGTCGATTGCGATGTTGTGGTTAAAGTCCAGGCCAAAGCCGTCCCAGGCAGAACAGCTTTGTTTCCTTGATTATCACCTTCATCCGGACACTTCCCGCATTCATCCGTGTGTGTACGGATGAATGCGGGGCTCGATACCCCGGCGGCCTAATCGGCAGACCGCCGGGAACTCTCACTCCTCGATAAAAGCCGGCACTCGGTTAGTCCTGCGCATCTTGAAATCGCCAGTCTCGTGGGAGACGTAGAGAATGCCGTCCATCCCGTCTCGTGATGCATACGACAGGTGAACTGAACCGCAATCCGATCCATCATTGTCGAGAAGATCGAACGAATTCGGGTCGCTCGTTGCGGCCAAACGACCACTCAGACAAGAGCCATCGTCATTACAGATTTGCCATTCCATGTCT
>NZ_JBBNLM010000031.1:0-10567 GCF_040092475.1 Collinsella sp. CLA-ER-H10 | reverse complement strand
CCAAGTTTCGGGGCGCAGTTCACAGGCCCCTTTGTGGTGGTCGTTTCGGTCGCAGAGTAAAAGGCGGGCCATCTCGCAAAAGAGATGACCCGCCTCTCCAATCAGTCCCGTGGCGACCGTGGCCGCCGCGGGCCTCAAGCATGTCCCGGACTAGGAGAACATGCCGGTGAGGTAATCATTCAGCCGCTTATCCTTGGGCCGTTGGAAAATCTCGTCAGTCTCGTCGTACTCGACCATATCGCCCATGTAGAAGAACGCCGTGCGGTTGGACACGCGCGACGCCTGCTCCATGTTGTGCGTCACGATGACTATGGCGCGGTCGGCAACGATCGACGACATAAGGTCCTCGATCGCCAACGTCGAGATGGGGTCGAGCGCCGAGCAGGGCTCGTCAAACAGGATCACGTCGGGGTTGAGCGCCAGCGTGCGCGCGATGCACAGACGCTGCTGCTGACCGCCCGAAAGCGCATAGGCGCTCTTATCGAGCTTGTCTTTGACCTCGTCCCACAGCGCCGCGCCGCGTAAGCTTTCCTCGACCATGCGGTCGAGCTCGTCACGGTCGGTGATGCCGTGGCGCTTGGGCGCAAACGTGATGTTGTCGCGAATAGACTTGCGGAAGGGGTTGGGCTGCTGGAACACCATGCCAATGGAGCGACGCAGCTCGTAGGTGTTTTCGGTCTTGGTGTTCACGTTGCGCCCGCGATAGTTGATCTCGCCCTCCACGCGGCAGCCGCGAATCTCGCGATTCATGAGGTTGAGGCTACGCAAGAAGGTCGACTTACCGCAGCCCGAAGGCCCAATGAGCGCCGTGATCTCGCCCTTGTGGAAGTCGAGCGACGTATTGTGCAGTGCATGGTGGTCGCCATAGTACACGTTGACGTCCTTGGTGGAGAGCACAACCTCGTCGCTCACGGCCTTGCCGCTCACGCGCACGCGCTTCTCGCTCTCCCCCACGCTCGACAGGAAGTCCCGGGTGTCGGACGTGACTACCTCGGTTGCGGGCGTTGCATTTATCTCGCTCATTCGGCCGTCATCCTCCTTGCCAGTTGCTTGCCCACGATACGGGCGACTACGTTAAACAGCAGCACGCAAATCATCAGCAGCGCCGCGGTGCCCCAAACGATCTGCTGTGCCTCGGGGCTCCCCTCGCCGTAAATCTTGTAGATGTGCACGGCGAGCGACTCACCGGGGCGGAACACGTTCCAGGCGCAAGTAGGGCTCGACAGGTTAAGGCTCAAGAAGTTGAGGCGAACCGGCGAGCTCATGCCCGAGGTAAAGAGCAGCGCCGCGGCCTCGCCAAAGACGCGGCCGGCCGAAAGCACGATGCCGGTCACGATAGCGGGCATGGCCTCGGGAATCAGGATGTGCAGCATGGCCTCCCAGCGGGTGAGGCCCATGGCCAGGCACGCATCGCGCTGGGCCTGCGGCACGTCCTCGAGCGCCTGCTGGATCACGCGCACCAGAATGGGGATATTGAACATGGTGAGCGCGACGGCGCCGGAGATGATGGAGTACTTCCAGCCCAGCTGCACCGAGAACACCAGAAAGCCGAACATGCCGACGACGATGGACGGCAGCGAGGACAGTGTCTCGATGGCGGTGGAGGCGATGTCGCGGATAGGGCCGTTCGGCGCGTACTCAACCAGAAAGACCGCTCCGCCCAGACTGATGGGCACCGAGATGACCAGAGTGATCAGCAGCAGGTAGAACGAGTCGAACAGCTGGTAGAGCACGCCGCCCTGCGTTCCGTTGGCGCGCGACGGCTCCGTGAGAAAGCCCGGCTGGAACAGCATCGAGACGCCCTCGAACAGGATATAGGCCACCATGGAGACGACGATGAGCATGACGATGGCGACGATCGCCGTCAACACGCCCGTGGCGAAGCGGTCCTGCTTTTGGACACGCCCGAGCCTCGCCTCGTCGATGTGGATACGCGTGCTAGCCACGAGCCTTCGCCCCCTTGCGGCCGATAAGGTGGATGATCAGGATGAAGATGAGGCTCATGCCCATCAGCAGCAGACCGAGCGCCCACAGAACATCGTCCTGGGCCGAGCCCTCGGCATAGACTGCCATAGACGTGGTGAGCGTGGTGGTGATGGTGGACGCCGGCGACAGCAGCGACGTCGGCATGGCCTCGATGCCGCCGATAACCATGCGCACAGCGAGCGTTTCGCCAAAGGCGCGGGTCATACCGAGGATGACCGCGGTCATGAGCGACGGCATGGCAGACTTGAGTACCACGTGCCAGATGGTCTGCCAGCGGGTATAGCCCAGAGCAAGCGAACCCTGACGGTAGCTGTCGGGCACGGCGCGCAGGCCATCGACCGAAAGGGTGGTCATCGTCGGCAGGATCATGACGGCCAGCACGATGGCGCCAGGCAGGATGCCCAGGCCCGTACTCACGTGGAAAACGCTCTTCATAAGGCCGACGACCACGTGAAAACCGATCAGGCCAAAGACGACCGAGGGAATACCGGTCAAAAGCTCAATGAGCGGCTGAAAGACCTTGGAACCAAACTTAGGGCTAATCTCGACTGCAAAGATGGCAGAGCCGATGGCGATGGGCAATGCGATGAGCGTGGAGAGCACCATGACCGCAAACGAGGTGACGATCAGGGGCAGGGCGCCGGTATGGGGCAGGCCGTTTTCGGCTGTGTTGGCCAGATCCCACTTGGTGCCGGTGAAGAACTCGACGACCGAAACGCCGTCCTTGAGAAAAGCCGAGAGGCCCTTTTGGGCGACCATAAAGATGAGCGCGGCAACGACAAGCGTCACGAGCGCTACGCACGCGCCCGTGACGCCCAGGCCCACGTTCTCAAGGTCGCGCTTTGGCAGCTGTTTTGCCATTGCAAACCTTTCCGGGGCGATTACTTATTTAGCGGAGACCTTGCCGCTGGCATCCTTAACGACCTTCATGGCAGAGACGGGGATGAAGCCCTGCTCCTCGACGAGCTTGCCCTGGACGTCGTTGGAAAGCATGAACTCCAGGAAGGCCTTGGTGGCCTCGTCGGCGTCCTTAGCGCAGTACATGTGCTCGGTAGCCCAGATCTTAAAGGAGTCGTCGGTGACGTTTGCGCTCTTGGGCTCCACGCCCTCGACCTTGATGGCGTTGAACTTGGAGTCATCGAAGTGCGAGAAGTCCAGGTAGGAGATGGCGTTGTCGGTGCTGCCCATCTGAGTCTGGACATCGCCGGACTTGTCGAGCTCGGCGTCGCCCTTAAAGTCGACGGCCTCGTCGCCAAAGACGGCTGCCTCGAAGGTGGCGCGGGTACCGGAGCCGGCCTTGCGGTTGAGCACGACGATGGTGGCGTCGTCGCCGCCGACCTCCTTCCAGTTGGTGATCTGGCCGGAGAAGATGCCCTTGAGCTGCTCAAGGGACAGGTCGTCGACCGTCACGTTCTTGGAGACGACGGGACCCATGCCCACAACGGCGACCTCGTGGTCGACGAGGTTCTTGACCTGGTCGGCCTCGAGCTTGGTCTCGGCGAAGACGTCGGAGTTACCGATGGTAACGGTACCGGCGGCGACAGCGGTCAAGCCCTTGCCCGAACCGTTGCCCGAACCGGAGACGGAGACGTCCGGGTTGGCGTCCATGAACTTCTCGGCAGCGGCCTCGACGAGAGCCTGGAACGAGGAGGCACCGTCGTAGGTCACCTCGCCGGAGACGGACTCGGCAGCAGCGGCGCTACCCTTGTCGGCAGCGTTGGAAGCGCCTGCGCCACCGCAGCCAACGAGGCCGAGGCCGACGATGCTGGCAAGACCACCAGCGAGGCCGAGGAACTGACGACGAGAATAAGCCTGATCGAGCATGATCTTCCTTTCATACATGCGAATCGCGGGCACCCTGCCCGCTTTGCTGTTTGGAAAGATACGGCCCCGACCGGGCAGCGCTCGCGCCAACTGCGGTTTCTTACGGGCATCTGATAGACCCTTACCGCAAACGCGACTCGGCTTTACAAACGAATAACAATCCAACGCCGAACATGGCGCACCTTTTACACCAAAGGAACGTCCCCAACGACTACCCCACCGCAACAAAAAAGCCCGGGCCGAAGCACCGGGCTCGTTATACAAGTTTGTATCCAAGCAGGATATAGGGGAAGCCCTACAGCTCCAACTCGTTGAGCTTTAAGATTGCCACGATATAGATCTTAAGTGCTTGCTTGAGCTGCTCCTCGTTGGCGCACTCGTTGGGGCCGTGCATCTGGCCGCCCCATGCGGGCAGCTCCAGGCCGGTCTCCTCTGGGCCAAACGAGACGGCGCGGGCAAAGTTGCGCGCATACGTGCCGCCGCCCATGGCAAAGGGCTCGGCATGCTTGCCCGTAAACTCGTTATAGGTATCGATAAGCGCCTTCACGGCCGGATCGTCGGCAGACACTGAGAACGGCACCTTTGCGCGACCCACGCGATACGTCACGCCAAAGCGGCCCACGAGCGGCTCGAGCTGCTCGCAGATGGTATCGGCACTGGTGCTATCGGGGAAGCGCACGTCGATGACCTGCTCAATGTAGCCATCCACCACGCGGATGACGCCGGGGTTGCACGTGAGCGGGCCAAACGCCGCGCTCGTCGCATCGATACCCAGGCCGCGACCATAGGCGTCCGCATGCACAAAGGCCAGAAACTTGACAAACTCGTGCTCGGCAGGCGTCAGCAGGCGCTCGTCGCGCGCACCAAACGCGTCCTCGGCCTCACGCAGATACGCCACGATGAGGCCGACGGCATTGATCGTTCCCTCGGGCATCGAGGCATGACCGCCAATGCCGTGGGCGAAAATCTGCGCATGCCCGTTATCGAGTGCGGTGATCTCCAGGCGGTCGGCATTCTCAGCGGGTGCCGGCAGCTCATCGGCGGCAATCGCAAGCTCGCAGATAGACTGCGACGGAATGGCGTTGCTCGCCTCGGCACCGCTCCAGGACACAATGCGCCCGCCGTCGATCTTGGGGCTCACAAACATCGCCCCAAACTGGCCCTTCTCGGCATTACAGACCGGGAACTCGGCATCGGGCGTAAATAGAAAGTCGGGGTCTGCGTGGTTCTCCAGATAATGGTGAACGTCGGACATGCCCACTTCCTCATCGCAGCCCAGCAGCGCACGGAAGGTATAGCGCGGCACAATGCCGTGCTTGAGCAGGTAGGCGCCGGCATAGAGCGACAACACCGCCGGACCCTTGTCGTCGATCACGCCACGGCCGAGCAGCCAGCCCTCGCGGCGCTCCATCGCAAACGGGTCGGTGTTCCAACCGGGGCCAGCGGGTACCACGTCCACATGGCAGATGGTCGCGAGCTGCTTATCGCCGCGGCCCGGAATATCGGCGATTCCCACAAAGCCCTCGTCGTCGCTCGTCTGGTAGCCGAGCTTTTGCGCGATGCCGAGCGCGCAATCGAGTGCGTCACGGACCGGGCGGCCAAACGGCGCGCCGGGCTCCGCATTGGCAGAAACTGCCACGGACGGATAACTCACCAGCTGCTCGATATCGGCGACGACATCCTCCCAGACCTCGTCGACATACTCGGCAACGCTCTGCTCCACCTGATTCATGGACGACCTCCTTAGCAGTGAGCGGCGAGCGTGCCCGCCCCTCACATCACGTCATTAGATAGCGAAAAGTTTAGCAAGCTCGGCCACCGAGTGCACCACCGCATCGGCACCCGCCGCCTCGTGCTCGCCCGGCGCCGCCGCGCCCGAATAGATGCCGATGCACGGCACGCCCATCGCGTGCGCGCCCTCCACATCGTTAAAGCGATCGCCGATCATCACGGCCTCGTCCGCGGTCGCACCGAGCGCCGCCAGGGCATCGCGGACCGAATCTGCCTTGGTCTCGCGCCCCTGCGGCGGATTCATGCCGACCACGGCTTCGAACTGGCAAAGCCCCAGCTCACGCACCATGTCAATGCACTTTGCCTCCATGCGCGACGTCGCCACAGCCAAGCGATGCCCTTGCGCGACAAGGCCATCGAGCAGCTCGGGGATCCCGTCGAACACGGGATACTCCTCCGGTCCCAGCTCATCAAAAAAGGCGCGGTACTCGTCGGCCACCACCAGCGACTCCTCGCGGGAGAATCCATAAAAGTCGTGAAAGCTCTTCCACAGGGGCGGCCCGATCATGCGGCGCAGATCACCCATCTGCGCCTCCGAAAACCCGCGCGCAGTCAGCGCCTTGCGCGTCGAGGTCATCACCGCCCGACCCGTATCGGCCACCGTGCCATCGAAATCAAACAGCACGACCGGCCGCTCGCATAGCTGTAATGCCGCCATCGATATCCTTCTTCCCCAGTTGGCGATTTCCACACCGACACTTCAAACTGTTGACTATTCAACAATTAAAGCTGGCAATGTGGAACGACTCTACTATACTTGTCGCACTTTGCTCTCAGAAGGCGGCGCGCAAGCGCCCCAACGAAAGGTGCAATTATGTCTTTTGCCATCATAACCGACTCCACGTCGGACATCTCCCCCGCCCGCGCCCAAGAGCTCGGCATTTACGTGATTCCGCTGCATGTGATTATCGAGGGCGAGGACCTGCTCGACCAGGTGCAGATTACCGCCGAGGAGTACGTCGCCCGCATGGCCGGCTCCGAGCAGCTGCCGCACACCTCGCAGCCAAGCGCCGGCGAGTTCAAGGCGCTCTTTGATCGCGTGCTCGCCGACGGCCACGACAGCGCCATCTTTATCTCGCTGTGCAGCGAGTGGTCTGCCTGCTACGCCAACGCGTGCCAGGTTGCCGATGCCCACGAGCTCGACGTGCGCTGCATCGACTCGCGCACCGGCTCGGCTGCCGAGGGCCTGCTGGTGGAGTACGCGCTGGCCATGCGCGAGGACGGCCGCAGCCTGGACGAGACCGAGGCGCAGATCCGAGCGACGCTGCCCGACGCCCACCTGCTGCTGATTCCCCGCACGCTCGAGAACCTCGTTAAGAACGGCCGCGCGCCCAAACTCGCCGGCCAGCTCACGCAGATGCTCAACATTCGCCTGGCCGTTTCGCCGGAGTGGAAATCGGGCGAGATCAAGGCCATCAAAAAGGGCCGCGGCGCCAAGCGCATCGTTGCCAACACCATGGCCGATTGCCTCGCATTTTTGACCGAGCATCCGGGCTCCAGCGTGCGTGTGCTCACGACCGGCGCCGCCGAGGAGCAGGAGCTCGTCAGCCATGCACTCGCAGGCCAAGATTACGTAGACGCCGGCATCGGCCCCATCGGCTGCACCATCGCCACCCACGTAGGCGTCGACGCCATCGCCATCAGCTACTGCCCCCGCTACCGGCCCATCCACTAGGGGCACCTTTACCACTTGCGGTGGAATAGGGACTGTTTTTGGCTTATCAGCCGCAAATCAATCCCTATTCCACCGCAACTTGGAAATCGGCGATCAGCCCAGCGGACCCTGAAACAGCTCCTGATGAGTGCCCATTCTCACCAGCCTAATCACTGGGTTAGTCTTATGGGGAAGATAAAGAACGACCACATCGACCAAGCCATCGGATAGGTGGAAATCGATGTGGCCGTTGTAGTTTCCGCCCGGGTTTGAGAGCTCGTGGGCGCCATACTCCGCCGGAAGTGACCCATGAGCCACAAGCTCCGCAACCGCCGCTTTAAACTCACTTTTTAGCTGCGGATGGATGCGCATCGTCCGTTTGTAATCCGCCTTAAACTGAGCCTCGACTTTAATCTCAAACATCGCTAGCCCTCATCGAGGAACGATATAAGCTCATCAGCGTTATTGAATGACGGGCTGTCGTCTAGCAGAATCCCCAACTCATGAGCCTCGGCGATCACCATGGCGCGTCTCGTCGCCTCGTTGGGCACCTCCGCCCTTCCTACAATCTCAAAAGGAATCTTTCGCTGATTTACCAGCTGCCGAACGGCAAGATTGAGATAGGAATTGAGGCTGAGGCCGACCGAATCCAAGAACTCAGTCGCCTGCTCCTTGAGCCCCTCTTCGATTCGAACCGTCGTAGGCTTAACTGTTGCTGTAGACATTTGCGACCTCCTCGCCCTCGTCTTTTACACAAGTATACCCAATATAAATGGCAATCTGCTGTTAAATAACATCAGATTGCCATGCGTATTCATGTCGCATGGGCACGATTGATCTACATCAGCCCGCTCAGGGCGATGTCGACGGCCTCATTGATGTCGTCGGTGATGTGTACGAGCTCGGGATCGAGCGGGCTAATCATACCGGCGTCCATCACCGGGCCGTTAAGCCAGTCGAATAGGCCCTGCCAGTACTCGCTGCCTACCAGTACAAGCGGCATGCGCTTGACCTTATGCGTCTGCACCAGCGTGAGCACCTCGAACATCTCGTCGAGCGTGCCAAACCCGCCGGGAAACACGATGGCGCCCGAGCTGTATTTGACGAACATGGTCTTGCGTACAAAGAAGTAGCGGAAGTCCATACCGAGGTTCACGTATTTGTTGAGCCCATGCTCGTGCGGAAGCTCGATACCCAGGCCGACTGACTTGCCGTTGACGCTCGCCGCTCCCTTGTTGGCCGCTTCCATGATGCCGGGGCCGCCACCGGTGATAACCGCCACGCCGCGCTGGGCAATCTTACGGCCGACCGTGCGCGCCGCCTTGTAGAGCGGATCGGTCTTGGGCGTACGGGCACTACCGAAGATGGTCACCGCAGGCCCTAACTCGGCAAGTGCGCCAAAGCCATCGACAAACTCGGCCTGGATGCGCAGTACGCGCCACGGATCGGCATGCAGCCAGTCGGTCGACTCCTCGGGCGCCAGTAGGTTGGCGTAGGTGTTGTCCTTAGGAATCATGGGGCCGCGCATGACCACGGGACCGCGGCGGTACGTCTCGTCGTAGGCAGGCTCGCCCTCGACATTCTCGTTCTTAATCATGGGTGCTCCTATCGAGAAAAAGAAAAACGGGCGGGGTCGACGCCATGCGCCAAACACCCGCCCGAACATCAACTATTCGGTATGGTACCCACGAAGCATCAAGCGCTTGCAAGCTATCGGTCAGCGGTCGTGCAGCCAGCGTCAGAGAATGTGACGAGCGGCTGCCGCTCAGCCTTTGCCGTTGCCCACGCTCTGCAAGCGTGTCTGTCGCCCTTAGTAATCCACCGCAGCAGGACTGTTCATCCAGTCGCCCACGAACGCACCGTAGCGGCCCTCGATAATGGCCTGACGGGCACGCTGCATAAGGTTGAGCAGGTAGTAGATGTTGTGCATCGACAGCAGAATGCCGCCGAGCATCTCCTTCTGCGTGACCATGTGACGGATGAGCGCACGGCTGTAACCGCCCGTGCACACCGGGCAGGTGCAGGTGGGATCGATGGGGCCGTCGTCATGCGCAAAGCGAGCGTTGCGGAAGTTAAGGCGACCTTCACTGGAGAATGCCGTGCCCATGCGGCCGGTGCGCGTCGGCAGCACGCAGTCGAACATATCGATGCCCACGCCCACACCGCGCACGAGGGTGGTGGGGTTGCCGACGCCCATCAGGTAGCGCGGCTTGTGCTTGGGCATGTACTCGCTCACAAGCGGCGTCAGGGTCTCGAACATGGTCTCGTGGTCCTCGCCCACCGAGTAGCCGCCGATGCCGTAACCGGGGAAGTCGCCGCACTCCTCCAGATGGCGCAGCGAGCGCAGGCGCAGATCTAGGTGCATGCCGCCCTGGACGATACCAAAGAGTGCCTGGTCGTCGCGGGTATGCGCCTTATAGCAGCGCTCGGCCCACATGCTCGACAGCTCAACGGCGCGCTCAACGTAGGCGCGCGTGGCGGGATAGCCCGGGCACTGGTCCAGCTGCATGCAGATGTCGGAGCCGAGTTTCATGGCGATTTCCATGTTGTCCTCGGGCGTCCAGAACACGTGGCGACCGTCGTAATCGTTGACGATAAAGCGCACGCCCTCATCGGTGAGCTTGACCGCGTCGTTGTGGCTGAACACCTGGAAACCGCCCGAGTCGGTGAGGATAGGGCCGTGCCAGTTCATAAACTTGTGCAGGCCGCCCAGCTCGGCGATGGTATCCTCGCCGGGACGCATGGACAGGTGATAGGTATTGGCAAGCACGATCTGGGCGCCGAGCTGCTTGACGGTCTCGGTAGGAATACCCTTGACGTTTGCCTTGGTGCCCACGGGCATAAAGATCGGCGTCTCGATGTCGCCGTGCGGGGTGTGCAGCACGCCGGCACGCGCATGCGTCGTCGGATCCTCGGCGATCAGGTCGAATTTAAAAAGGCTCTGGTCCATAAACTGGAACTCCTTGGTTGCGGTTCATACGCAAACCATTATACGGGCAACCCGCAAGAAGCACCGACTCGATAGAAACTAGTGCAAAGGAAACCTGCCCCCTGCACCAATGCACCAGGATAAAAATGATCCGTTTTCCTCCGTCCCCAACGGATCATTTCCGACAGCGAAAACCCGCCAGATCGAGCAAGGTGACTACCCATCCGGAGCAAGACAACGCCGCAAGAAGAGGACGGACAGACACTATGACCCAATCCGAGGGCACGGAAACGACAGGAGCCCCCGCTCGTGACCGCGGGTCGGGGCTGCGACAATGTTGTTGAAGTGCCAGAGGCGCAGCCGCGCCGCAACGAGGTTGGGAG
>NZ_JBBNLM010000030.1:0-12441 GCF_040092475.1 Collinsella sp. CLA-ER-H10 | reverse complement strand
GTTCACAGGCACCTTTGTGGTGGTTTTCGGTCTGTCTCGATCTGTAACATCTTGGCCGCTAAAAGTGGGCTTGGTGTTACAGATTTAGATTTTCGATTCGGGCGTCTTCTGTTCGTCTCGATTTGTAACAGATAGGGCTCTATTTGCCGAGTAGATGTTACAGATTGAGACAAACGGGCGCCGTTGGTCATTTCATCTTGATTTGTAACATCTGGAGCCATAAACAGTCGCTAGATGTTACAGATTGAGATGGTAAGGGGACGAGGCCGCGGCTGGTGAGAGTGCCTGCTTCCTATCACTTAATCACTCAGAAAATCTTATATATAGAGACTTAGATTTGTGTATAAGATCGCGCAAAGCTGGCAACAATACTTCTCGAACAACGTGAAGCCGCCCCGTAGGGCGGCCGCCCCAAGAGAGGTGATTCCATGAGAATCGATAAGCTAGCAATGACGTCGCGCGAGGCGCTGCAGACCGCCATGAGCACGGCTGCCGATGCGCAGGCCGGCGCGGTGGAGCCGATTCATCTGCTGTCTGCCCTGCTCGGTGCCGGCGAGCGCAATATCTCCGTGATCATCGAGCGCATTGGTGCCGACCCGGCTCAGCTCGCACGCTCCACACAGGATGCCATCGACCACGCGCCCAAGGTTTCGGGCGAGGGCCAGCAGATGGGCCTGTCCAACGAGCTCGTCCGCGTCATCGAAAAGGCCGAGAAGAAGGCCACCAAGATGGGCGACAGCTTTGTGGTGACCGAGCATCTGCTGATGGCACTTGCCGAGGACAAGGGCGAGGCGGGCCGCGTGCTGCGCGATGCCGGCGTCACCAAGGAGCGCATCGAGCAGGTCTACGAGGAGCTGCGCGGCGATGACCGCGTGACGTCTGCCGAGGACAAGACGCAGTTTGAGGCGCTGGAGCAGTACGGTCGCAACATCTGCGACCTCGCCCGCGCCGGCAAGCTCGATCCGGTCATCGGCCGTACCGACGAGATCCGCCGTACCATCCAGGTCCTGTCCCGTCGCACCAAGAACAACCCCGTGCTCATCGGCGAGCCGGGCGTCGGCAAGACGGCCATCGTCGAGGGCATCGCCCAGCGTATCGTGGCCGGCGACGTGCCGAGCACCCTGCGCGACCGCGACCTCATCGAGCTCGACATGAGCGCGCTGGTCGCCGGCGCCAAGTACCGCGGCGAGTTCGAGGACCGCTTGAAGGCCGTGCTCAAGGAAGTGCAAAAGTCCGAGGGCAAGGTCATCCTGTTCATCGATGAGCTCCACACCATCGTGGGCGCGGGTGCCACCGAGGGCTCCATGGACGCCGGCAACATCCTCAAGCCGGCGCTCGCCCGTGGCGACCTGCACGCGATCGGCGCGACCACGCTCGACGAATACCGCAAGTACATCGAGAAGGACGCGGCGCTCGCCCGTCGTTTCCAGACCGTTATGGTGAGCGAACCTACCGTCGAGGACACCATTTCGATCCTGCGTGGTCTGAAGGAGAAGTACGAGATCTTCCACGGTGTGCATATCACCGATAGCGCGCTCGTGGCAGCTGCCGACCTCTCTGATCGCTACATCGCCGACCGCTTCCTGCCCGACAAGGCCATCGATTTGGTCGATGAGGCGGCAAGCCGCCTGCGCATGGAACTCGACAGCATGCCGGTCGAGATCGACGCCACCACGCGTCAGCTCACTCAGCTGCAGATCGAGGAACAGGCGCTCATGAAAGAGACCGATGACGCCTCCAGGGAGCGTCTGGAGGCCCTGCGCCAGGAGATTGCCGAGGTCCAGGAAAAACTCAACGTGCAAAAGGCCGGCTGGCTCAACCAGAAGAACGCCATTGACCACGTGCAGGAGCTTAAGAGCCAGCTTGACGAGGCCAAGAGCGAGGAGGAGCGTGCGACGCGCAACGGCGATTTGGGTCGTGCGTCCGAGCTGCGCTACTCCGTGATTCCGGGCCTGCAGCAGCAGATTCAGGATTCCGAGGCCGCGCTCGAGGCGCAAAAGCAGCAGGACGGCGAGGGCCTCAACGAGCAGGTGACCTCCGATGAGATCGCCGAGGTCGTGAGCGCCTGGACCGGCGTGCCCGTGTCCAAGATGATGCAGGGCGAGCTCGACAAGCTCAAGGGCCTGGAGGGCGAGCTGCATAAGCGCGTCATCGGTCAGGATGAGGCCGTCTCCGCCGTTGCCGCGGCCGTGCGCCGCAGCCGTGCGGGCCTCTCCGATCCGGACAAGCCCATCGGCAGTTTCTTCTTCCTGGGCCCCACCGGCGTGGGCAAGACCGAGCTCGCCAAGGCGCTGGCCGAGTGCCTGTTCGATGACGAGCGCGCGCTCGTGCGTATCGACATGTCCGAGTACATGGAGAAGTTCAGCGTCCAGCGTCTGATCGGTGCGCCCCCGGGATACGTGGGTTACGACGAGGGCGGCCAGCTTACCGAGGCCGTGCGCCGCAGGCCCTACTCCGTGATCTTGCTCGACGAGATGGAGAAGGCCCATCCGGATGTCTTCAACGTGCTGCTGCAGGTGCTCGATGACGGCCGTCTGACCGACGGTCAGGGTCGCCAGGTGTCCTTCAAGAACACGATCATCATCATGACGAGCAACGTGGGCTCTAAGGCTATCGCCGAGCTTTCGGGCAAGGACGAGGAGGAGATGCGTCATCAGGTCGACGCGGCCATGGCTCAGACCTTCCGCCCCGAGTTCCTCAACCGTATCGACGATATCGTGGTGTTCCATCCGCTTGGCATGGCGCAGATCGAAAAGATCGTCGATATTCAGCTCGCCGACGTCCGCGCGCGTCTGGCCAAGGAGCGCATGACGCTTGCCATCACCCCGGCGGCCAAGCAGATGCTTGCTGTGGGCGGCCTGGATCCGGTCTTTGGTGCCCGTCCGCTCAAGCGTCTGGTGCAGCGTGAGGTTGTCGATGCCATCGCGGCGGCCATCATCGACGGCACGGTGCGCGAGGGCGATCAGGTGACGGTCGATGTCGACAAGGACGGCGGCTTTACCGTCGTGTGCGACAACACGCCGGCGGCCACCTACGAGGTCCCCGACGCCGAGTAAATTTTGGGGCCGGCTTTAAAACCGCCCCTCATCGCAAAACGCCAAGGGCGGCGGATCCAATCGGGTCCGCCGCCCTTTTTCGTGCGACAATCGATGGTGTTGAACGTGAGTACATGGCAAGGAGATATGCAGATGAAAGACGAGAACAAGACGCACGCACCGGCTGCTGAGGCAGCGCCCGCCGCTCCGGTCGCACCGAAGGCTTCTCCCAAACCGGCGCCCAAGCCGCGCGACCCCTACATCCGTGCCGAGAACGAGGACGATGACGGCTACGATCCCTACAGCGATCGCCGCCCCGAGCGCGAGCCAATGTTCGAAGCTGACCCGTGGCGCTAAGTGCCACCCAAAAGGCCACCAATAAGTTGCGGTGAAATAGGGACTGTTTTGCGGTTTGACCAGCAAAAACAGTCCCTATTTCACCGCAACTGCGTTAGGGATTTTTCTACAGGGGGAGGGTAGTCAAAAAAGCCCCGTCCCAAATTGACTGCTCGGGGAGTCGCATTCGAGCTCGGTTGTCCTCTTAGCCACTCGATATCCTTCGGAGCAATAACGGTGATAAACTTGCTTAAGTGTTAATCAAGCTACACACAATCTTGCTCTCTAATTAATCAAGAATCGCTATAATTTTGATTAGCTAGAGAGCAAGATTGGAGAATCATGGCATTCAACGACTTGATCGCCCAGAAAATAAAGGACTTTGAACAGCAGGGGGTTCCGCAGGTCTTTGAGCGAGACCTTGATCTAGGAAACCCACAGGAGCCAAAGCGCGACAACATCGTAAATGTGATTGTGGGGGCCCGCCGTTGTGGAAAGACGTATCGCCTGTATCAGGAGATGCAGCGGCTTCAGTGCCGGGGCGTCAAGCTTGACCGGATGCTTTACTTCAATTTTGAGGATGAGCGCTTGCGCCCGTATGAGCCATCGCTGCTGGCGGACGTGCTCGACACGTTCTATGCGCTGTATCCTGTTGCTCGAATCGAGGGCGCTTACATTTTCTTTGACGAGATCCAAGAAATTCCCGAATGGGGTGCGTTTCTGCGTCGTGTAGTCGATACGGAGAAAGCGACCGTCTATGTGACGGGATCTTCTTCTAAGATGCTGTCCTCAGAGCTTAAGAGCGAGTTCAGGGGTCGTTCTCTTATACGGGAGCTTTTTCCGTTGAGTTTTTCGGAATACGTTCGATATAAGACGGGGAACGTTTTCGAGCCAGATGCGACCTTTTCCCCGAGCGATGCAGCGCTGCTTCGACATCATCTGATCGGGTATCTTGAACGAGGGGGATTCATCGCGACACTTGAGCAGACGCCTGCAGACGCGATTCAGCTGCTACAGGAATATGCTTCGCGAACGGTCGCCATGGACGTCGTTGAACGGTACGACGTCAAGAACCCTCGCCTGGCATCGCTGTTCTTGACGCGGTGTATGGCATCTTCGGGACGAGAGCTGTCAGTGAACAAAGTGTACAACGAGTTCAAGAGCAGACAGATACCCGTCAGTCGTAATTCGCTCAGCGATTTACTTGAGTATTATGAGGACGCCTACCTGTTATTTTCTGTGCCGGAGTTTACGCGTTCACTGGCAAATAACATGCGGTCTGCGTCTAAGGTCTACGCTGTCGACCCTGCGATGTTTGGAGCATTCTCTCCCGCATCGGCATTGGACCAGGGCCAGAGGCTCGAGACCGCAGTGTTCAATGCGCTAAGGAGAAGGACTCCCGCGGTGAGGACCGGCTCGGTCTGCCGCCTGCTAATCAAAGAGAAGAGCAAAAGCCATGAGGTGGACTTTGTGGCTGGGGACGCGCTTCTCATGCGGGCTTATAGCCTGATTCAGGTGAGTGCGGATATGGCAAGTGAGAAAACGCGCGAGCGCGAAATTGCCGCGCTTGATGCCTCGATGGCCCAGTTCGATCTTGGCGAGTCGGCAATCGTTACCATGGATGAACAGACCGATATTCCATGCGAGCACGGTGTGGTACACGCTATGCCCGCATGGAAGTGGCTTCTTGCCTGATCATCTATGGACCTGTGGGGTTAGGACCTCCTGGCTCCTTCATCGCGGTTGGGGAGCACCTTGCTGCGCCCGGCTAGTCCTGGGCTTTGATACTCGGCAGTAGGATCTGCGCGAGGTAGTCGGTCTCGAGTTTGGTGGCGGCGTCTGCGTTGCCGTCTTTGCCAACCAGGTCGTTCTTGATCTGACTATACGTATAGCGGTTGCCGGTCGTCAGCTCGACAAGCTCAATGGCCGTGTCCATGGGGTAGGTCGACACGGGATCCTGGGTGCGCCCGTTGATAGTCTGGGGCACCACATACGGATAGACAGGACCGCTAGCATAGACGGTGTAACCGTTGCCTAGATTGGCCGCACCCAAAACCGTATCGCCTTCATCGGGCGTAAAGCTCTCGCCCTCGCGCACCGCGACGAGCGTCACAATCGGCGTATCGCTGTCGCCGGCAAGATAGATGCATAGCGTGCTGCCATTTTGCCAAGTCTCGACCTTGCCGTACCACTCGACGGGGATATCGAGCTGGTAGAGGTCGGTTGCCTTGTGACGGGCGTCGGCATCACGGGATGCCTGTGCCTTTTGCGCGCTCACGGCATTGACGGCGGCGTCGCGCCGCGCGGTTGCCGCCTGCTGGAG
This sequence comes from Collinsella sp. CLA-ER-H10, assembly GCF_040092475.1. Taxonomy (NCBI): domain Bacteria; kingdom Bacillati; phylum Actinomycetota; class Coriobacteriia; order Coriobacteriales; family Coriobacteriaceae; genus Collinsella; species Collinsella sp. CLA-ER-H10. The sequence continues at coordinate 6,747 of NZ_JBBNLM010000030.1, read as the reverse complement.
CACCTTGGCGGTAGCGGCGGAGCTCGCGCCTCCCTCCTCGGCATATTTGGCGGCGGCATCGATCTGGTCGCCGGTCACCGTGTCGGCCGAAGGCACCTTGAGCTTAAAGGTGGCCTGGGCACTTAAATCCTGTCCATCGCTCTTAACGGTGACCTGCGCCTTGGTGGTCGGGACGGTATAGATGGTGCCGTCGGCCGCGATGGGGGAGGCGGCGATGGAGAGCGTGTAATCGCCGGGCAGCAGTTTGATGCCGCGGCCGTGCTCATCAACGTAGAGCGTTTCGCTCACGGATGAGCCGTCGGAGTCCTGCCCGCTCACCTGTACGGGAATCTTGGAGCCAGTCGAGCAATCGAGCCCTGCGGCACGCATGCCAATTTGCACCGACATCATCGTGTGCGCATTGGCGGCGGCAACGGCAGCCTGCTCCTGTTGGTATCCGTTCCATGCGGCGTAGCCTGCGCCGCCCGCGACAAGTGCGACGGCTACGACACCGGCGACCATCAAATTGCGGCGCTTGGGCGACATCTTGCGATGGCGAACCTCGGCCTCGCGTGCTGAGGGAACGGACGGTAGGGGGATATCGCCCATGGCGATGGTCTCGTCCACGGCAGGCGCAGAGCCCAGGCCGGGAAGCTCGCGGGTCAGCGAATCTTCGGCCGGCAAGCTGTCGAGCAAGATGGTTTCCTCGCTCGTGTCGGATTCGGGCTGGTCGTCGGCCTCGCATTCGGTGTCTTCATGATCTGCCTCATCTTCGGCAGGCTCAACGTCGTCTGCGTCCTGATCATCGGACTGCGCCTCGGCTTCCGACTCATCCTGCACATCAACGCCCGAATCGTCAAACGCAATCTCATCGAGTGAAATCCGGTCTAAGCTCTCCAAGGCCTCAGCGCAAGCTTCTGCATCTTGGGCCGCATCCTCTTGGCCCATCGTCTCATCTTTCATATATCCCCCAAGCTCAATATCGGGACAACACTGTACCCAAAAATGGAGCCATATAAAGCGCGTGCGAAATATAAGATCCGATTTAACTCGAGCGCATCGTTCGGCCGCATCCTCGCGGCAGCAAAAGGCCCCCGGAACGCGAACGAATCACATTCCGGGGGCTCTGCAATGCGTTGAGTTGCGCGGAGCCGGCTATGCTGCTTCGCGCTCAAGCGATGTCTGCGTCAGGCGCGTTACTCGGCGTGCGCGTAATCAACCTTGGCGCGGCGAGCGGTAGCCTTCTCCCAATCGCTGGTGCCCTCAAAGACATCCTGCTTGTAGGGATTGCGACCGAGCTTCTTGGCGCGGTAGGCGATGTAGATGATCGCGGCGACGTTGGCGATCAGCGCGGCAATCGAGACCGCGGTAGCGGCGCCGGGGTCGAGCGTGGAGTGGGTCACAAAGATGGACTCCTCCTGGAAGTACGGGAACACTTGGGCAAACATGCACCAAATGGCCAGCGTAAAGGCGCGGTTCTGGATCCAGCCGCCCTTGTTCCAGATAAAGGCGGCGACGGTGGGCGCCAGCAGCAGCGCAAAGCCGCAGAACCAGGAGTGGGTGGGCAGGCAGTTGTAGGTGTAGCAGAAGTTCCAGATATCGTAGGCGATGATGTAGACCCAGGTCATGTCGGGCCACAGCATGTCGGTCTGATCCTCGGAGGCGTAGACGCTCCACCAACCGGTCATGCAGAAGATGTTGATGATACCGGCAATGCCGTTGAACACGTTGTTCCAGCCGGCCAGCTGCGTAGCACCTTCGGAGGTGACCCAGGTGGACTCGCCCAGGACAAAGAAGTGATAGGCGCTCTCGAAGTCGGATACGACGGCAATCATGATGTTGATGGCGACGATCACAAACGGCCATGCGCGGAACCAATGTGCCTTGCCGATCTTGCCCCACTGGTACTTAATGGCAATGAAGCCCCAGCAGCCGGCCAGCGCCGCGTATACCTTGGCGTAGTGGAACCAGCTGTTCTGGTACACATGGGTGGGGTTGGTGAGCGCCCACTCGGCACCCTGCGAGACGCCGATGGCGATGGCGGCGCAGTAGATGGTCATGGCCAGCGGAGCCACGCCAAAGATGATTGCCGCGCCCAGCTTGGTGCGGCGGCCGACCTCGTTGAGCACGATCAGGCCAATAAAGACTATGGCCCAGCCGGCCCAGTGGATAAGGGTATCGCTACCCCAAACATCGAACAGCATGCTGCTCTCCTTTCACACGCCCGCGGCCCCTCTTCTGATCGCGGGCAGTTTGGCCAAATGTCGTCAGTTCTGGGGCTTGCGCTCCGGATACTTGGCGGTATAGCCCTCGATGTGGAGTGTCGAGGCGATGATTTCCTTGACCGTCTCGTCGGGCACATCGGGGTGCGTGCGGATATACATCAACAACCCCATGATGAGGGTGTAGAACGTCTCGTAGACATGGTCGATGCGTAGCTCATGATGGGCGACAAAGTCCACCACGGTGGTGTCGCAGATATACTGCGCCACACGCTGGACCACGTTGTGCAAAAAGCCGCCGTAGAGCGCGCCGCTGCTTGAGGTGAGCGTACTCGGCAGCTCGTGGCCGCTGGCGACCAGGCGCTTAAAGAGCGGGGCGACGGTGTCGAGCGCGCCTTCGATATCGCCGACGGTGCGGTCGGCGTTCCACTGCTCGAGTTCGGAGATAAAGCCGTCGATCGCCTCGTCCATGACGGCGGTGACGGCGGCGTCCATATCGGCAAAGTAGTGGTAGAACAATGAACGCGTGCAGCCGGCTCGCTTGGTCACGGCCGATACCGATAGGTGGGACACGCCCAGCTCGGAGCTTACGGTGCGCACGGCATCGAGGATCTCGCGACGGCGTTCGTCGCCCGTCAGGCGCTTTGCCGCGCTATCGGATGCGGGAACGGCATCGACCACAGAGGTATCTGCTGTGTTGTTGCTCATGTTTTGCCGCCTTTCATCCTCTTTTGCCTGACCGTTCGCCTAACAGTCTTGAATATTGTTGACGGTTCGTCAATACTATTTTTGACACAATGTCAACTAATGGCGGGTGAACGGCATGGGGGCATGCCCGGCCTGCAAAAAAGAGGGGTGCCGCGGTCTCGCTGGGCTGTGGCAAGAGAAGGGACAACCATGATTCTCAACGGACCGGGGATTAGCTATACCGAGCCCGATATCGGCGCTGAGTTCGTGCCGCCGATACCGGAGCATCCGCGCGAGGCCATCGTCAAACTGTGCGAGCACTGCACCAACCGTCTGTTGCACCGCGACGAGCTGCTGGGCTACGAGTACTGGTCGTTTGCCGAGGCCGCAACCGACGAGCAGGCCGAAGTGCTCTGCAAGATGAAGATGCGCCGTCCCTATACGCTGCCCGAGATGGTCAAGCTCACCAGCATGCCCGAAGCCGATATCGAGAAGATGCTCGACGACATGAGCTACACGGGTCTGCTCGAGTACAACTGGGAAAACCCCGAGCACGCCAAGCAGTGGGTGCTGCCCATGCTGGTGCCGGGTTCCGCCGAGTTCCTCAACATGCGCGTGAGCCAGCTCGAGGAGCACCCGGTCTATGCCAAGTTCTTTGAGCAGGCGTCCAAGGGACCGCTGTCCAAGGCCACGCCGATGGTGCCGCCCGGTGGTGCCGGCATCGGCATGCATGTCATTCCGGTCGAGAAGGCTATCGATGCCGCGAGCACGTCGGTGCCTATTGAGCATATAGAGCACTGGCTCGACAAATACGAGGGTAAGTATGCCGCCAGCACCTGCAGCTGCCGCGCGAGCCGTCGCGTGATGGGTGAGGGCTGCGCCGACGACCCGGCCGATTGGTGCATCGCCGTGGGCGATATGGCCGACTACGTGGTCGAGACCGATCGTGGCCATTACGTGACCCGCGACGAGGTCTACGACATCCTGCGCCAGGCCGAGGACAACGGCTTTGTGCACCAGATCACCAACATCGACGGCGAGAACAAGATCTTCGCCATCTGCAACTGCAACGTCAACGTGTGCTACGCCCTGCGCACCTCGCAGCTGTTCAACACGCCCAACCTGTCGCGCTCGGCCTATGTCGCCAAGGTCGAGAAGGACAAGTGCGTGGCCTGCGGTCGCTGCGTTGAGGTGTGCCCCGCCGGTGCCGCCAAGCTCGGCCAGAAGCTCTGCAGCAAAAAGGCCGGCGGACAGGTGCCCGAGTATCCGCGCCAGGAGCTGCCCGATGCCACCAAGTGGGACCACACCAAGTGGTCGCCCAACTACCGCAACGATAACCGTATCGAGACGCACGAGTCCGGCACCGCGCCCTGCAAGACGGCTTGCCCCGCGCACGTTGCCGTTCAGGGCTATCTGAAGCTTGCGGCACAGGGGCGCTATGACGAGGCGCTGGCGCTCATCAAGCGCGAGAACCCGCTGCCCGCTATCTGCGGCCGCGTGTGCAACCGCCGCTGCGAGGATGCCTGCACCCGCGGCCGTGTGGACGCCGCCGTGGCTATCGACGAGGTCAAGAAGTTTATCGCCCAGCGCGATCTTGATGCCGCGACCCGCTATGTCCCGCCCGTGGTGACGCCGACGCGTGCCGGCGGCTTCGATCAGAAGATCGCCATCATCGGTGCCGGCCCGGCCGGTCTGTCCTGCGCCTTCTATCTGGCCGAGAAGGGCTACAAGCCCGTCGTGTTCGAGAAGAACGAGCGCCCGGGCGGCATGCTCACCTACGGCATTCCCAGCTTTAAGCTGGAGAAGGACGTTATCGAGGCAGAGGTCGAGATCATTCGCCTGATGGGCGCCGAGTTCCGCTATGGCGTGGAGGTCGGTCGCGATGTGACGCTCGACGAGCTGCGCGCGCAGGGCTTTAAGGCCTTTTATGTGGCCATCGGCTGCCAGGGTGGCCGCCTTGCCGGTATTCCGGGTGAGGATGCCGAGGACGTGACCGTGGCCGTCGACTTTTTGCGCGAGGTCAACAGTGGCAAGATTGACGCGCTGCCCGGCCGCACCATCGTGGTGGGCGGTGGCAACGTGGCTATCGATGTCGCGCGCAACGCCTGCCGTCTGGGTTCCGAGTACGTTGAGATGTTCTGCTTGGAGAGCGAGGCCCAGATGCCCGCCAGCGAGGAGGAGCGTCGCGAGGCCGTTGAGGACGGCGCTCACATCAGCTGCGGCTGGGGCCCCAAGGAGATTCACCTGGACGAGGCCGGTCGTGTGTGCGGTATCACCTTCAAGCGCTGCACGCGTGTCTTTGACGACGAGGGCCGTTTTGCGCCCGAGTACGACGAGAACGACCTGCGTCGTGTCGATGCCGACCGCGTAGTCATGTCGATTGGCCAGTCCATTGTGTGGGGCGACCTGCTGGCTGGCTCCAAGGTGGAGCTTGGCCGCGGCCAGGGTGCCCTTGCCGATCCCCAGACCTATCAGACCGCCGAGCCAGACATCTTTGTGGGCGGCGACGTCTATACCGGCCCCAGCTTTGCCATCGATGCCATCGCCGCCGGTCACGAGGCCGCCGTGTCCATCCATCGCTTTGTGCAGCCGGGCTCCACGCTCACCATCGGCCGCAACCAGCGCCGCTACACCGCGCTCGACCGCAACGACGTTGTGCTCGAGAGCTACGACAACGCGAGCCGCGAGGTTGCGCATGTGGACCGCGAACGCGAGAAGGCTGCGCCGTTTAGCGAGTATGTTGAGACCTTTACCGAGGAGCAGGTGCGCGCCGAGACCGCCCGCTGCCTGGGCTGCGGCGCCTCGATCGTCGACCCTAACAAGTGCATCGGCTGCGGCCTGTGCACCACCAAGTGCGCGTTTGACGCCATCCATCTTGATCGCGATCGCCCCGAGTGCTCCACGATGGTCAAATACGAGCAAAAGCTCCCAAGCCTGGGCAAGTACGCATTGAAGCGTGCAATTAAGATCAAATTTGGGAAGAAGTAAGAGACCTAACAAGTAAGTGAACGGCGCAGAGGGCGGTTGGACAGCGAGCGGGTCCCAGGCGTGGCGAGGTGCCTTGAAAGAGGAGGGCATAGGGCTTTTGCCCATGCCCGACGATTGAAAGGCAGATCGCCCGTCTGGGACTCGCGCAGCGTCAAGCCGACCGCCGTTCGTTAGAACGGCGGAAGGAATTAAAAGTGCACGAGCTGGGGATCGTCTATCACATCATTCGCGATGTCGAGAATGTGGCGCGCGCCAATGGCGTGGGTCGCGTCTCGAGCGTGACGTTGCTGCTGGGCGAGGTCTCGGGCGTCGTTCCCGACTTGCTGCTCGACGCTTGGCGCTGGGCGGCAGATAAAAAGTCCATCACCGAGGATGCGGAGCTTATTGTGGAGCCCGTCGAGGCCGTGACACATTGCGAGGCGTGCGGCCGCGACTATTCGACAGTCGAGCACGGCAAGACCTGCCCCCATTGCGGCAGCGGCGAAACATATCTGCTACAGGGCCAGGAGGTCATGATCAAGCAGATTGAGACCCCCGACGAGGACCCGGCAGACGCTGTTCCCGACGGCCCTTCCGACGCGCCCGATGCCGTCGACGCCGCCAACCCACTCCACATCGTCTAGGATCCCCTATAAGTTGCGGTGAAATAGTTCCTAAATCCAGCCTTCTGACTCTTAAACAAGAACTATTTCACCGCAACTTTTTTGAGTAGTTTTGTTGAGCATAAGTCGTGCAAATAGTCAAGCTGTTAGCGCCGGAATAATTTAGCCAAATATAGTCGGCCGAGATTGACCAATCCCGGCCGACCCATTTTAGCCAACACGCCCGCATCTATGACTTTCCTATCGCATTCCTACATCCCCTCGGGCTG